>JAZSIL010000153.1:0-2773 GCA_045533785.1 Bacilli bacterium | reverse complement strand
AATTATGTATATAACTTAATATGAAAATATTTTTAAAAAGAAATATTTTATAATTTATTTACATTAATCAAATAGATTTACTTTAATATGAAAATATGATATAATTGTAATTAGATGCCATAAAAAAGGAGGAACTAATGACTAATCATAAAATTATAAATTGCAATAGTTCTAACTTAGAACTAATTTCTGATAAATCAGTTGATCTAATTGTAACTTCACCACCATATCCCATGATAGAAATGTGGGATGATATTTTTTCAACATTAGATCCTACAATCTTTGACGACCTAAATAGTAACAATGGGCAAAGTGCTTTTGAAAAAATGCATAAAATATTAAATAGTATTTGGAAAGAATGCGACAGAGTATTAAAAGATGGCGGATTTGCATGTATTAACATTGGTGATGCAACTAGAACTATTGGTGATACTTTTAATCTATATTCAAATCATACAAAAATAATAAATTTTTATATTGAAATGGGATACTCTGTTCTTCCTGATATACATTGGAGCAAACAATCTAACTCGCCTAATAAATTCATGGGATCAGGAATGTTACCAGCAGGCGCTTATGTTACTTATGAACACGAATACATATTGGTTTTCAGAAAAGGCAATAAGCGAATCTTTGATAATAATGACAAACAAATTAGGAGAGAAAGTGCATACTTTTGGGAAGAAAGAAATGTTTGGTTTTCCGATATTTGGAATTTTAAAGGAACTGGACAAAAAATGAATATCACTAATGCTTCTAGAGATAGAAATGCATCATTTCCTTTTGAATTACCCTATCGCTTAATTAACATGTATTCTATTCAAGGTGATACTGTTTTAGACCCATTCTCTGGATTAGCAACAACTTCTAAAGCTGCTATGATGTGTAAAAGAAACAGTATTGGTATTGAAATTGATTCTCAAATTGCAAAAACTTCATTAGATTCTTTAATTACATTAAAAGAATCCCTAAATAATTTAATTTCCCAACGTATAATTAATCATTCAAACTTTATAAGTGATTTACCTATTGAAAAACAAGAAAAATGTTATATTAATAAAAAACATTCATTCAAAGTTAAAACACAGCAAGAACAAGATATTGTTTTATATCATATAAACTCAGTAGAAAAAAACTCAGATAATTCCGTTACTGTGAAATATAAAGTATTAAAAATGGATTCATAAGGAATCCATTTTTTATTCTTCTACTTCAAATTCTATACCTGTTTTATTTTTTTCGTAATAAATAATCTTAACATCAAATTGCTCATGTAATTGACTTTTTATTTTATAGGACATAGGTTTAATTTGATATGGTTCACCACCAACATACCCATCAATCCCTTGTGACTCTTCTTCAGGTGTTGCTAAACGATATGATGTATTATTTCTTTTCGCTAATTCAGCAAAAATTGCTTTTTGAACATATAAACCTTTATAGGTTTTATTAATTAATAAATCGACTACCCACTTTCTCACTAATTCTTCTTCTATTAAAGGTAATACTTCTTTAAATTTTTCTACTTGTATTAAAATCTTTTGTGTAGCATTTTCTACAGCATCTGGATATCGTTCGAAATACCATTCTTCCCATGATTCAACGGAAACATCATTAGTTTCTTCTAAAAATTCAGGAAAGAGTTCTGACAATTGACCTACCACTACAGGTCTAGTCCCCTGTGCATTATTGTTAGCAAGATTCATAATTTGTGCAGTGTATTTAGGAAATTCTATAGGTTCTAATTCATTACTGTCCATTATTTGTTTATTACTAATTGAAATCTTCATATTTTGCTCCATTTTCTATTTTTTTATTTTTTATAACCGTTTTTATTATATACTAAATCTAATTTTTCTACAATTAAATTACTTCTTCAATCCCTAAACCCTTTAAATACTGACATGTACCATTATAGTATTCTGGAAGTCTTGTACTATCCTCCCAGTATCCATTTACATTTTTATTAAGATTTCCCTCTGGCATGCATATTACCATTCCTATTCTTGCACATGTTAGAAGTACTCTATATGCATTAAGCATATATTTCATTCTTTCTTCGCTACTTTCAGTATCTCCTTTATGTTTAATCCATTTAGTTTGTCCATTAAAGTTATATAATCCCCATTTACCATCTTCATATCTCATATCCGCATCCCATAAAACGCAAGTATAGTCAAGTTCTAATTCTTGAACTTGTATTTCTGTTGCAGCATCTTCTAAATAATTAGAAGATCTTATTTCTTATTTATTTTCTATCCCGTTATGTATAAATATATATAAATTAAATACTATGGATTCTATTTTATTCGTAATGGAAACTTCCATACTTTTCTTAAATTGCCATCAATATCTACTTCGTCTACTTGATAAGGCGCATCAACTAATTCTACTTCACCTTTGTATATGTATTCACCAACTTTATACACTTCAAATAAATACACAATTGTTTCATCTTTTTTTGCATTAAGCAATCTTTTATTAGAACCAGTTAATTTTTGATCGCCTCTTCGTCCCTTACCTGTATAATGTAGAATTCCATCTTTCCATAGATCACCATACATGTTATTAATATTTTTTAAGATTAATACCAATGTATTAGTTGTTTTTGAATAATTCATTCCGCTCATTATTGAGCAATTCAATACTTTAGCATAATCAGATGCTTTATACTTTTGTCCTTTTACAAATACTGCCATAAATAACTACTCCTTTTATTATTGTTATTTTAATAATATATTTTTCTAATATTATACATTATTCATAAACAACT
>JAZSIL010000017.1:0-18171 GCA_045533785.1 Bacilli bacterium | reverse complement strand
GTCTATTTCTTCTATAAAGTTCTGATTATAGTCAAAATATATAACACTAGTATTTAATGTAAATGTTTTCCAACTTCTAGCAATAGATGAATTACCAGTAGATAATATAAAACCTATTTGAAAACCTTCATAAACATTATTATAGTTATTGTTTTCAAAATCATAAAAAAGATGTTCTACTGACAATACAAAAGAATTATTACTATCTTTATGTTTATTTATGTATTTAAGTCCACCTTGTACAGTGCAAACAGTTTCTTGTGGAGCAGTAAACAATTCTTTACTAGCAGGAAACCAATTAGTATAAAAGTTATCTCTAATTTTATATCTAACAAAAAATTGATATACACCAGCAGGAATTTGTTCAGTATAATATTCTACAAAGTTTAAATTAGTAATTGGAATATTAGGAGTTTGTGTGTAAATGCTTTCATCATCATCAGCAGAAGCTTTTGATAGATTTATATGTTTTATAGGAACATCTACATCACCATCATATTCACAAATTGTAAGAATATATTCATTTGTGTTATTAACTGTTACACATCCTGTAATACTACCATTATTATAATGCCAAGCTGTATTTAATTGAACAATCTCATCTGTAAGTTCATCATATTCAAAAATTTCACTTTCTGAAGTAAAAAAATAAACCTTAGCATTAATACCAACAATTCTTCCAACTATTTCATTAGTGATAGAAGGAAGAGCAATTAAAGAATCATCTCTTGTAATATCTTTATTAGGCAAGAGTTTTATGTTCTTTGCAAACACTATACCTGTGTTTTCTACAGATTGTGGTGTTTTATTTAAATTAAGTACTGGATTAATTCTAGCCATAATTTATCGTCTTGGATCAAAAGTACTATTATAAAAGAAGTTTCTCCAACCATCATCATTACTCTTAGATATTTCAGCTTTAACACTATTAGCTGCTTTAACTCTAAGCATATTCCATTGAGTAAACGGATTTAATACAGGATTTGGAGAAGTTAAAGAATAAACTTGATGTTTACTACCTCTACTTAAATATTTAAATAGAATATACCAAGAAAGAGCTTCTAAAAGTAAACCATTATCATAAATATAAGGAACTTCACAATCAAAATATTCATCATAATAAGTTGCAACTTCATAACTTTCAACTTCTATAGAATTAGTATCAAAGTTTAATTCAATCTTATTATCGTCAATAACAAAATTTCTATATCCAGGACTTACAATAGTAGCAACTTTCATAGTGTTAACTCCGGTTTTATTACTACTATCAAAAACAGCAATTTCGGAATTAGGAATTTTATTACCTAAATCCGAACAACTACATGATTTTGCACTATTATATGCTGGAATTTCACATCCTCTACTATCAAAAACTTTAATGTCTTTTGTATTAAGTTCACAAGGAAATATAGCAACTCTTTCAGAAACTTCAAGAGTTCTTCTTTTACGTTCCATAGGAAGGCATTTCATTTGTGAAAGAGCATCTATAACCCATGCTCCAACACGAGGTATCCAATCACTCTCACTAATATTAAAGTCGTTATCAACTTTACCTACTAAACGTTGTATCGTTACTTGGTTTTTGATTTTCATTTCTAATAAATTTAGTATATAAAATTTTATCAATTTCTAGACATAAATCTAATTTTGCTCTAACATCTAAATCTAATTCACAAATTTTGTTTTTATCATAATTACATTCTTCTATTAGTTGCTGATTAGATTTACCTCTAACTGACCTACCATAATAATTAGATGTTGTTAATTTCATTTTAGTTCCATCCTGAAGAGTACAATTTAGAAGAGGCATTTCATAAACATACTCTGGATTTCTATAAACTCTTCCATCAACTCCATCATATTCTATACCATTCTTTCTACACCATTCTGCTTCTTCTTTATCATATAATCTTTTTCCTTCTGCAAGAAGTCTTTCTTTATTCTTCTTTGTTGCAGCATAATCTATATGAGGTTTAGCTTTTATTATATGACATCTATTAAAACAAGTCCAACCAATTCTTCCACCTATTGCATATCCATAACCATCTATTATCATCTTTTTATGAACTTCATTATAATAAAGTTTAAGAATATTTGTATATTCTTTAAGATTTATAGATAGCATTTTATCAGCAAACTTTATATCTTGTTCAAGTTTGTATATTTCTTTTTGAATTTCTGCTAATTTGTAAAGATTAAATCTAGAACCTATAATTTCATAGTTTCCTTCCTTATTTATAAGATAACCTTTAGCAACTCTAAAAAGTTCACCAGTAATATATTTATTTTCAACAAATTCTCTATATTTTTCAAGAGTAATTCCATAATCCTTTCCTTTAAGATTATATTCGCTCTTTACATCAATATAAAGATCATCTCTTTGTTTATATAAATCTTCAAGAATAGCAGTAGCTTCTTCTTTCTTCTGTGTATAAGCATCTCTCATGCATGTATAATACACACGAAAATTAGTAGGTGTTTCTTTAATTCCAGGCATAGTTTTTAAATTATATTAGTATTAATTGAATGTTCATTCGTTTCTCTAACATTATTGAGTAAATCTCTTTTATATATAATCTCTTTAATTTGCCCAATCATATCTTCACTTAAAAGGAATTCGTTTTCATCAACAAGAACATCCCAATTACTAGTTACACCATTTTGAATATCAATAGGATTTGGATGTTCAAATGCTCCTTCTATTATAATTTGTTTTCCCATAAAAGGTTTGCCATCAGCAGGAAATATATAAATATAACCATTTATATAATCATATCTAGGCATACCACACATACCAGGAACTCTACTAGTAAATCTAGCTGTTGTTTCTTTAATAAAAGGAATTTCTCTGTTGTTTTTATAACCAACAGTAGAAACTCTATCAAAAGGAAGATTATTAACAAGTCTTACAGGACGAGGAACAAGTTGTTCAGTTCTTTTTATTTTAGTAATATCAACAGGAGTTAAATTAGAAGAAATGTTAATATCACCGTCATTAACATCTGTAAGACTAACACGAAAACGCTGAGTAAGAACTCTATCTACATAACTGTGATTTTCATAACTTCTACGAATAACTTCATTTCGTGTTTGAAGAATAATAACTTTAATATTTTCTCTTAAAGCTTTATTATTTGGCATACCAACAGAGTGTGCCATTTCAGATACTAAACTTGATATACTTGCCATACTGTATGTAATATTATTGTTGGAATCTACATCCCCTGTAAGAAAGTGTGAAGCATCTTCATTACTATTATCACTACTAACTATAATATCTATATTTCTCTTACGAGGGTTGTAATGTCCAATATGATTATCTATATTTTACTTATCACTGACAAAAATAATACATATAATTTATACTTTGAAAATATTTAATGTTAAATGATTATTTTTCGTACAAGTTATACTTTAGTATCATTAAACTTGCTAAATAACCTATTGTATATGCTGGAGGTTCTCCATAGTCATCTACATTATAAGTATATAGCATAGATTGTTTAATATGTTCTGCTTCGTGAATTATAGAATTAATATAATCATAATAATCTTTATGTTTATTAAACAGAACTACACTTGTATGTAATTGAAGATTACTTATTGTTACAGCTTTAGCTTTATTAATATACATATTATAATATATTTCTTTTATAGTTCTTTTATTACAATTTATTTTCTTTAATTCAGTTTCAATAATATGAAAAAAGTTATAGTCTATATCAAAATAAACTATAACTTTCCAATAAGAACGTATTTTAATAACTCGTTTTATCATACAAATTCATCCCAAGGAATAGCAATACCTAACCATCTCATATCATTAATCCAACGATTGAAAACAAGACCTTCACAACCATCAGGATCATCGAGTGTTTCTTTAACATACATAGCAAGATGTTGTTCTGTAGGAACACTACCATTTAGATAATCAGCTTTGCACATATTAGCAACGTATGTTATATCTTCAAGTTGAGCATATTTAACTTTTATTCCATATTGTTTTAATATAGATTCAACTTCATGTTTTTGATAAGGTTTAAATTCTTCACCTTCATCTTTATACATTTGAGATACAGCAAATTCACAACATTTTTTATTAAAATGAGGACCGTTATGAGACATATAAATAGCTAATGCCTCAGGTATAACTTCATAAGATGTTAAATTTTCTCTATTATGCATAATATTAAAAATTAAGAGGGTAGCAACAACGTCACTACCCTCAAGTTAAACTTACATACGACCTTTACGATAACGACGTTCGTTCATGCGCTCGTTTCTACGCATACGTCTATCGTCATCAGAATAATCATAATCATCATCACGATAATCAACATCTTCATTTTCCATACATTCTTCAAGAGTATCTTCAACCTCTTCTATCTCTTCACGCATTTTCTTAACTTTCTTAAGCAGACGTTTAGCATCTTCTTCTTTGCGAAACTTAATTACAACCATTTTATTAATCCTTTCTTTTTAAGTGTTTTCAGATTTACGCAAGGCAATAAATTCTCTCATAGCTTCTCTATATTCTGCTACTTCAGCACGAAGAGCTTTAAGTTCTTCATTTTCTTGTCTACTTGCAGCATTACCGTTTAACTCATCAGCAACTCTAGAATATTGTTCATAAAGTTTCTTTTCAACTTCTATATTACTAATAAGTTGCTTCTTGGTATCAGTCATGGAATTAACATGAACTTTAAGAGAATCTTTGCTATCTGCTAAAACAAAACCAATAGAGCCAAAATCAGCAATCGAAATGTTACTGGGCACTTGTTTGAACTCTCTGTTTTCTCCGTTAATAGTTGTAGAAATATCTATAACCATACATGGAACTTGAACTCCATTGTTATTTACATAACTTGGATAAGGTGCACTAGCCTTAGTTATAGGAGCAGCAAAAGTCTTGAAATCTCCTCTAGTATCAAGACCATAAAGAATATTGCCTTGCGATAAATTTGAAAACATAATTTTAATATTTTAATTAATTAAACTTTAAGCAACAGTTCTAGAAGTAAGTATTAAAAGACCTCTAGTTCTATCATTGTAAACTGTAAACATAGACACATTCAGAAGTTCAGCAGCAGTAACAGGAGTACCATTTGCTAAAGTGAGAGGTCTAGTGGTATCATTAAGTGTAAGATTGACAGGAAGTGTAGTCGTAGTATCAGCAGAAATAACAGTATTTACAATAACTGTAAAATAACCAGCCGGTTGAAGTCTACGAAAACCTAACGCAATATTTACATTTTCTGTACCAATAACAGTGTTAGTTGAAACAATACGAGGAATACCACCTGCATTAGTTGCTATAATTTCATTACAACAATTCATACTTTTACCTCCTTAATTCCTTATTGTTAGAGAACAACACCATTACCAAATCCATTACCATAACCATAACCGTAGCCATAACCACCAACATAAGGTGTAGCGTTGGCAGCAATCAAATTAGGCCAAGTAACAGGAACAGTATTAGGCTGTTTGGCAGCAATAGCATCAATCTTGTCATCAAGAGCAGCAAAAGCACGATTGAAAGCAAGAGTTTGATTATCATTACTAATCTGATTCCTCAGCTGAGTAATAATATCTCCCTGAGTGTTAATCTTGTTCTGAAGTTCACGTTCTTTCAGGTCACAGAACTCTTTAGTAATAAGAGTATTCTGACCAGCAATAGCATTAAGAATAGCATTAGTATTACGCTCACTCTGAGTACTAAGAGTATTAGTCTGCTGACAAACAGCTAATTGATCAGCAGCTTCATTTTGAGCAAGCTGCAAACGAACATTAGCATCATTAGCAGCCATCTGACTCTGAAGAGCAGCAGTCTGATTAGCAATAGCAAGACGATTTTCACAGCAGCACTCACAAAGTTGTTTAGCAAGAGAAGCATTACCCATAGCAATAGCATTCTGAGTTTCAAGAGCACTCATACCAACTTGAGCACCAACAGTCTGAATAGAACTCTGAAGAGTAAAGATACCACTCTTAACAGTTTCAACACTTGTATTAATAATCTGAGCAAGAGTGTTCAAATTATCAAAACGACCATTCATAATCTCAGCAAGATACTGACGACCTTCAGTGCCAACCTGAGCAGCATAGTCAGCAAAGTTACCATTACCACCATTACGCTGCCACATCATATACAAGAAGATAAGCCAAAACCAACCACCATTACCTCCCATACCATTATTGTTCATAGCAAGAAGAAGGTTAGGATCAATACTTGAAGCATTTCCATTTCCTATACCAGGAAAAATTGCAATACCATCATCAGTCATTTTAATTGTACTTTTAAATTTAACATTAAATTAATTACTGTCTTTAATTGAGCTCGTTTAAGACAATACAAAAGTACAATCAGTAGTAATTGTAGAAGAACGATTATGAATAAAAACAAAAAAGGCTAACTCTCAGTGAGTTAGCCCGAAAAGACGATTTGATTAAAATTAGTATTTCAATCTTTATGTCTAAGTTTTTTCATAGCATTACGAATTTCATCTCTATACCAACATAATTCTTTAAAACTACGTTGTTTCTTACCTTTAGGTATTTTACCAAGATTTATAAGTTCATAAAATTTACTATTATTTACATTAAGTTCATCACATACTTCTTCTCTACCTATTTTAATATGCGTAACAGTATCCATTAGATCAATTGCTTCATCTTCTGTTAATGTAGAAGTACCAGCTTTAAAACTATTACCTATTTTTATAAGTTCATCACCTAGTCTATTTGCTAGTTCTTGATTCATGTTTTTTGAATTTGAAATATACTAATAGTAATATGAAAACTCCTAATATTAATAAATTTAATGCAAAGTAGTTTCTAGTAGATAAAGGAACTCCTATATAAATATCATAATATGTAAGTATATCTGTTATAAAAACATAATATATTGGAAGTCTATGATATATACAAAATCGAAATACGAAAGAAGAAATATATAGAAATATAAGAGGAAGAATAGACATCCCACCAATTAATGAAAATATAGGAAGTTCTTTATAAACATAAGAACTAATTATATTTCCAACATAGCATAAAGCTATTAAATAAGGAATTACTTTGATACAAATAAGTTCTAATTTATATAATCCTTTACCAACAATATTCTCCACCATCACTATATCTTGTTCTATTTTTAGTAAAACCTGCTTTAAAAGCCATTGGTCTAGGACGACCACTATTATTTGTAGGAGCATTTCTTTTACTACTACTTTTATTACTTGAACGACTTGATGATTTGCCCATAATGATTGATATTTGATTGTTAGAAAGCCCACAGACACCATTTTTGCTCAATCTGCTAGACTTTTATACTTAAATTGATTACTTAATAAGCTCAAAAGTGAAACGCCCTAAAATAAGATTTCAAAATCTAAAAGAACATTTCACTTTGAGTATTATTTGAATTTTAAATAGTATTAGTTTTATCTATTTGTTTATAATCAACACCTAATTTTTTAGCAATAGGTTTGAAAATCCAAGACCATGCAACAGGAGCAAGTACAGCACTATTAATAATAGTTCTAGCATCTTGACCAAAGATGTAATATACAACCCCTGTAAGAAGGATGCAGATTATAAGCACTAGACGTTTAATCCACTTCTTTACTTCTTTATCTTTATTAGCTTCATCAATAATCTTAATTATAAAATATGTCAGAAGGTTAACTATAAGACAATAAGTATAATCAAAACTATTAATTAAAGTATCAAGTATTTGATTTAGAATTTCCATATTATTTAGAATTTAATACCATTACTAATTAAATTAGCTATAACGTTCATATTAAAGTCATTCATATTTTCTTTAGGATGATGTTTTATCCAAGTATTAATAACTTTAATTATTTGTCTTAGCATAATATTGTTTTCATGAGTCTCATCTCTAATTCTTTCTAGAGTATCTAGAAGATATTGTTCTTCTTTGTGTGTCATAACTTAATCAATATCTATTCCAATATTATCTACAAATTTAATAGCCGTTTCTATAGCAGCCTCCATTGATAGATTTTTATTTAAAAACAGTTCTCTAGCAACTTCATATATTCTTATATTTCTAGTATTTGGCAATTTATTAGTTTTAACAATATCCATTATATTTTGAAATGTATTATTGTTTACAGGTTTGAAATCAAGTTGAATATTAAGGTGTTCTCTAATATGCTCTTTACCAATACTATCAATATAAGTTACCCAATCACCTTCTTCATAATGAAATGGATTAGCTTCAGTTCTAGCACCATCATTGGTTTGATGAAAAGCAATAATTTCTACTTCTTCGTTTGTACTTCTAAGAATATACTTAGAATTTACCATCATCATTTGTTGTAATTCCATATTTAATATTATTTTAATGTTTAATTTGTAATATATTGTTTAATTTTTACAAAGGTAATAATTTATTTTCAATTAGCATACTTTTTTGCTGTTAAACTTGCATATTCTCTCCACTCCTGCATCTCTCTCATCTTCTCTTCATCATTATTCAACATAATAGCTATTTGGTCGTCATTAGAATAATGAAGTTTGATAATGAATGTTTTGATAGCAGTATAAGACATATTTCTAAAGTCATACCATACATTATCAATACATTCTATATTACTCTCGTCAACTTCTTCAAAATCTTCTTCTGTGAGAGTATGAGCTTTGTATTGTGCAAGTCGAGCGGCTTTTCCCCATAGTTTATTTTCGGGTTTATACAGAAGTATTTTACTTTCTTCAGCTTTTATAATATCATCTTGTCTAATCATAGTTTAAGTTGTTGGATGTAAATAATTATACCATGTGTCTAAATAACTTACCATTTCAGACCAATTTGATGCAGCTTGATAAGCTGCGAGAACAGCATCATCATGTGCAGCAGAAGAACCATCACCAACATAAATTTTATATGTTGTTCCATAAAACGAATTATATATATGGTTTCTTGCAAAATTACACATAATTCCAGTTACAGGAGTTTCTGACAAGAAATGTAAATAAGGTATTGATGCAGTATTAGCAAAAGTATTCATTAAAACACTTGATTCAGAAATACTAGTTACATTAGCATTTATTGTTGTGAATGTAGCTTTTGTACAATTTTCAAACGCATTGCTTCCAATATAAGTAAACTTACTTACATCTGTATCAGTTAATGGTAAATTGACACAATCTGCAAAACACCCATTATTTATAACAGTAATATTGTCAAGATTAACTTTTGTAAGACTACCACAACGATTAAACGCATACATAGATATAGAATTTATGTGAGATGGAATAGTTACTTCTTCTAAAAGACTGCATCCATAAAATAAATTAGCTTGTTTAATACCATTGCTTCTAAAATTAACATTTGTAAAATATTTTAATTCGTTAAACGAAGTAAAATTATGAGATTCACCATCAACTATATTATTGTTATCATTTATAGTCGTTACACTAGAAAACCAACTTATCCACGTAGCAGATACATTATTTGCAATATCTGTTATAGCAGCGGCTTGAGCTTTTGTTAAAAACCATCTTCCATGACCTAACGGAGTATCTGTCATAGTAATTCCAAGATTATGTCTTTGAAGTATGATAGCAACAGCCGGATTATAGTTATCTTCATTCGGGTCAAGAACTTGTACAGCTAAATCATTAAAGTTAATAAGATAATTAGGGTCACCTACAATAGTCAGCCCATCAAATGCAGCCTGAGCTTGTGCAAGTTGAGCAGTAGTGTACCAATCATTGACAGTCCATGTACCTACAAGTCTTGGTTTTAGTTGAGGTTCATAATTATCATTGAAACCTGCAAACTGAGCATATTGCATAAGTTTTGAAAGAGGACCACTGACATTGCCTATATCTACTCGTATTCTATTAAGAACTACATCTTCTGCTGTTTCTTGAGCATTGAGAATACTTTTAAGAACTACTAGACCATTAATATTAGGAGTGTTCTTGTGATAGAAAGTAGTGGTTTTTAAAAGAATATTATCTGATAATTTAATTACAGTAGATGGAACTTCTTGCCCAGCAATAAAATCACCTGTACCTTGGTTGTAGAAGAAAGTTTTAGAAACTGTATCATAAAGACAAACTATATCATCTTTGTCTTTTGCAGGAATAAAATCACGAATAAGTATATTGTTATCATATATTTTACAAGAATAAACTCTTATAGACACAAAATTCACAGAACCTCCGTTATTAAATCCAAATAATGCACAATTTTGTGTACTTTGAAAAGTTGTGCTTTGAAAAGTTGTTGTATTACCATTACTTAATGCCCATTGTGTTTTATTTGCATTGAGAGTTAATTTAACATTATGTGTAATAGCTAATGTTCCTTGTTGAGCTCCGTATCGTGCTCCTTGTCCTACTGATGTACCATTCAAATAACCAAATTCAGCATTACCACTAGATATACGTGAACCGAACAAAAAAGCAACACTTTGATTTAAATCATTAAATTCAAGAGCAACTCTTGTATCTTGATTTGGTTTAATACCGGTGTCAATATATTGTGTACCGGTACTCTCAATATACTCAAGTTGATTAAAAAGAAATCTTAACTGACTATTATCTTTAAATTTTATATCCATGTTATCTCCTCCAATGTATTACAGTTTTCAATAATAATCTTTTCAATCATAGCACCATCATCTGGAATATTTACTTCTGTCAGTGCCGACTGATTTACAAGCACTACTTCTTCAGTATAATCGCCATAAGTGATACTTTCAAGAGTAGAACCTTGCTTTAGATTGATACCCGCAAGATGAGTATTGCTTAAATCAATGGTTTCAAAATCAAAAGCAAGAGTCTGACTCTTACGTGGGAAGTAGTTAATATAGTCTTGACTACCATCTTCCAAATCTACAAGATTGGAATTATTACCTAGATTAGTACAATTACTAAGGTCTAAGTCAGTCATGTCAAGATTAAGAAAATCATTCAGCTCAGCAATATGAAGCAAAGTGTTTCCGCTACCTAATGCAAAACTCAAATCTTGAACCTGCCAAACTTCATAGTCCATAGTTATGTCAGACCTATAAGCATAACCTGCATTATAAAGACTTGCTTGCAATGGAGCGTTGTGTCTTGTAGTAACCGCAGCAACAGGAGTCTTAAATCTGAACGTAATACTTCTTGACCTTACAGTACCATCAACATAAGTCTTAGTATGTGTAATAGTACCTGTACTCATTGTTATTCCTGCATCTTCTACATAGATTTCAAGAAGATTATTAGTCTGATTGTCTATTCTACAAAGCGATGCAATTTCATTACTGATGGTCCAAGTCTCTGTTGCAATTGTACCGGTTACTTGTTCAGGAACAGTATATGCAGTAAGTGTAAGTATTAAATCGCTATCTGTAATATAATAAGAATTATTTGCTGAATCATAACTTACTCTCTTACCTGGAGTAAAAGCAACATCATAATTAACAGTCGTTGGATAAGTTCTTCTCTTGATTGTAATGGTTGCATAGTCGGCAGTAGAAATAGTTGCACCTTCAACTACAACATTATAGTCAGGTTCAAGAGTTTCTCTGGTTACAATAGTACCATCGTCCTCATAAAGTACAGTATCTTTGTACTGATAATAATGTCTACCTTCCAAATTAGTAAGACGAGTCTGTGGAACAAAATTATCTTGAGAGTCGTAAGTGCCAAGTCTATAAGTTACTTCAATTGTACTTCCTTCTATAGGGAAGGCAACACCTGTTACCTGAGCAGTATTACCTGCAAGAATCTCAGCAGGAGCACCAAGAATAAATCCAGCATCTGCATCTATTCTTAAAGGAACACCAGGATTGTTGGTAAATACATAAGGACCAAAAGCAGCTTGAATAGCTATAATATCAGTACTTGTAAGTTCTCCGTAACATTTAATTCTACCTGTTACTTGACGTGAAGTAGAAGGAATTTTAGAAAGTTTAAGAAGATCACTTACAAGAACGCCTTCCCAATTAATATTACGACAAGTTAATTGTAATTGAGCAAGACCTTCATCGCCATATTCATTGTATACTGTATTAAGCCAACTTATTATAAGTTCTTGAGTACCTTTATCAGTACCCATTCCACTGAATAGAAGAACTCTTAAATCAGCAGGTATAGTAGACTCTACAACCCCTGTAGGAAGGTTATTCTCATAAGTTGTTTCATACCACTTAATAACACAATGATTATTAGAATCAGTTAGATTACAACCATCCATTTGCATAGAAGTAACACTTGTAGGAAGCTCAACAATTTGAAGATTACTACCACTTGCAGGATTAAAAGAGTCAAGTCTACTACCAGCTGCATACAAATGAGTTAAACTATGCATTGCAGACATAGCAAGACCAACAAAATATTGCATACCTTGAATATCTAAATATTCAAGTCTACTCATTGTTTCAGCACCTTGTATTTCAGTAGCAGAACTAGAAAGGTTAAATATACCATTATTCATACTTGCTTTTGGAACACCAAGAACAAGTTTCTTAAGTTGAGAACCAAGCAAATCATCATATGTTCCACTAAAGTCAACATCACTACCAGCAATACATTCAGCTATAGAAGAAAGATCTATTTCAGAAATTTTATTAGCAGCAAATATATGTAATGGGTCGTTAAGAGCAAGTGTTCTATCAATAGTAAGAGTACCTGTGTTTCCTTTCTCAATCCTAATACCAGATTGAATGATATTAGTAGTATAACCCCAACCAAAATAAGAAGTAAATGCAGCTTTAAATGTTATATATTTATTAGGAGCAATAGATTGTGTACGAATAGAAATTAGTTTAGAAGTATATTCACCACAAACATGAAGAGCATCAAAATAGTCATAAGATGTTCTTAAGAACCAATGTCTGTGAGGAGTTCTATCACCTTGTAATGCAGGAAGGTCATTATAAGCAAGATATTTTGAAACACTAGACTCATTATATAATGCATTAGACCAAGCATTGATATATTCTTCATCTTGAAGTTTAGTCATAGCTGTATAAGTCCAACCAGCATTATATAAAGCAGCATCCATAACTTTAACATCTTCCATAAATTGAGTACTTCCTTCAAGAGCATCCCAAAGCCAAGAAGATTTAAGAATACCTCCAACATACATTCTACCACTAAAGGCAAATGCTGTAGTAGAACCAGGAGCTAAAGTACTTCTATCAGAAGTAGGAACAATATTACACTCACCGGTTTGCTGCAAACCACACTGCATATCAACATCCCACCATTTAGGCAACCAAACATTTCCATCAAATGTAACAAATTCCATATTACGCACAATAGAGTCAGTACAAGCATTACGCATTGCAAGACAGTAATATGCAGCAAAATGCCATCTGTTTAATTTAGGATTAGTACCATAAAGAAGTTCATTAAAAGCAGATTGATTGTTTTTAGTAGAAACTATAGGATGAACAACATCATTATAAAATTTATCCCATTCAAGTTCTATTTCAGCAGGAGTTAAATCGTCTTCATCAGGATAAATAAGTTCAAAAGATTCATCTCTGTCTTCATCATAGTTTGTATCATCTAAGAAAAGAGTCAAATCTTCAGTTGAACGGAGTATTTCCATTTGGTGACAATTAGCATTATCCCAAAGTTTAGTACCTGTTTTACTAGAACGAAAACCGAAAGGATCAGCTTTACCATCTCCATCAAGGCCACTATAAATGCTATGCATGCCATTGGCATAGTTTGCCTTTTTTTCCTCCATTATAACATACTGTCCGAGGAATCTATAAGCACTATTTTCATCAGGTCTCCAAACAACAATACAAGGAATACTGTCAGGAACCATGTGGATATTATAAGGAAACTTCCAATTATTACCACTTGGGTCATCACCGTGTATTGCTTGCATAGCAGAAGAATAGGAATCTTCAGCATACATTTGAGATGGAATACGAAGAACACTTTCATTTCCTATCTTAACCTTTGGTGCAACTTCATTAAACATTCTAAAAAAAGCACCATTATGACATCCAGAACTATCCATATAGTTAGCTTGTAAACGGAACTTCTTCTCAGGAACATTTCCTTCTCTAAAAGCCCATCTATTTTTACTATATGGCTTACCATCTCTATCGTAACAAATATTTCCATTCTTATCAAGTTTTACATGGAAAGAAGGAACAGGTTTATCAAGTGTTGATTGACCAGCATTTGTTACTTGAGCTCTATCACAAATTAAATTTATATTAGAATTTGTAGGATTTACAATTTCTAATTGTGATGTAATAGTACCTTTACCAGAACCTCTATTAATAAGTTCATTAAGAGGACCTGTGAATTTAACAGTAGTTATTGTACTTTCAAGTTTATCAACATCTATTATTTTAGTGCCAGGAGCATAAATGTCATTATCTGTAACTAAATATTGAAGATTTTCACCACTATCTATAAAGTAGTTATTCAACTCTTCATACATATTGATAATATTACTATAAGTACGAATATAATATATCTTTATACCGGCAGCACCATTAGAGTTACCAAGATTTATCATACCTATCGTACTCTCAGTATCTTCTAAACTGCCTATAGTAAAATTATCAGCAAGTTCATAATTTATAACTCCTGACATAACACCGTTACAATAAACAAATACTTTTCTATAGTAATCAGTGCTATTATTGGGATATACAACAAAAGCTATTTTAACACGCTCGTCTGTTTTAAATCTAGCTTCAATAGTTCTACCAAAACTACTTTTTAAAACAGCTTTATCTCCTGTTATTACAAGAGATGCAGTACCAAGTTCACCAATTCTTAATACTTCTTCTGTTTCATCATTAACATTGAAAGTTTCAAAGTCAATTTCAAAAACAGCACCATTTCTAATAGTTGGAGCAATTTCGGTTGCAAAAGGTTTATTGTTAATTATCGCAGTAGCACCATTGTTTAACACAAGAGCATTACCATTCCAACCAGAATTACCATTCCAAGGTTGATTAAAAAATTGTGTACTAAAACCTCTATCTGCCCAAGAAGTTAAAGTCTCAGGAGGTTCAGCATTATCTCTGCCAAGACCAGACAACTTCATAGTAAGACCAGCAGTAGGTTCCAAAATACCAGCAGTATTAGCAATAACAGCAATAGTGTAGTCACCTATAACTACACCATTAATCAACGCCTGTAAATGATATGCACCACTTTCAGTTGGCATAAATTGTAAAGGCTCTGGAGGAACATCAGTTTCAGCTTCTACAACATCTGCGTTTCTAGTAGCAAGAGGAGTTTCAGCTCCAGCCTCAGTAAAAAGACGCCATTGAATGGTAGCATTTAATTTATCATAGTCAGAAGAATAATATGCCCATGCAATAGTTTTAATAACATATTGCTCACCATTTAAACCAGGAATAGAACCGCTAAATACATCTTGAGTGTAAGGGAATTGTTCAGCAATAACAGTAGTAGTAAGTTCTATACCTTTTACTATAAATTCATAATAAAGAAGTTTAGACCTAAACAAATAAGTACCAATTTGCATCTTTGCAACCATTTGCAAAGTATGTTTACCAGCATTTAAACCAGAAAGTCTTTGAACTTTAGTAGCAATAGGTTCAAGACTCGAAACTGTAGCATTATTAACAAGTTGTCCGTCTATATAAAATTCTATAATCTTATCAGCATCACCTTCAATAGTATATGTAACATCAAATGCTGTATTCTCTTCTAAAGAACGAGCAATTTGAAATGTAGAACTCAGATTGAGTTTAACAACATTATAAGTTGCAATTATAGTTTTTGATGCACCTGTAGCACGTCCACGAACCATAATAGCAATAGTGTTAGTACCAAGAGATATGAAATTATCAATATTCATATGTACTTGAGTACCAGAATTATAAACAGCAGCTGCAGTTTTAGTACCAGCAGGGCTTCTAAAAGTATAATAAACATCAACAGACTCTTGAACAAGTCCTTGATTACCATCACGAGTTTCAAAAGTAAAATCAAGAGTAATTCCTTCTGTACCTTCAAGAATATATCTATTATCATTAATAACAGTAATGTTCACAGTATAAGGTGCAGGAGCTGTAATAGGTTCTGTAAATTCATATGCAGCAATCTCTGGAGTCATCTCATCATTAAGATAAGCATTAATCCAGAGTAGAGCTTTTTCTTCATCAGGGAAGAAACGATAAACACCAGCAGCTTCATGATGCCATCTCACAAAAGGCTTATTTTCAGCCTTATCAAGAATAATATCAAGTTCTGCAGTAGTCTTATCAAAAGTATGTATCTTTCTAGCCATTTGTTATTGGTCTTTTGCTTTAAGTATAAAACCATCTTTAGATTGTAAAGAATAACCATCTTTACTAAAAAGTAAACCTATAATAAGTTCCCATAACATACGACCTTTATGGTATACATAGGTTATTTCCCTATGTATACCATTAGTGTCATGATAATGGATATTATCAATATCTTTATCTTTATTTATAATCATACTGGAGCAATTTGATCATCAATAAATATTGAATTATATATATCTCTAAACATTTCTATAGTACCATCCCAATCTTCTTCTTTTAATAATTCAAATACTTTAGCAGTTTTTACTATATTTTCCCAAGAAACACCAAGATTTTCATCAACAACATCTTTGAAATCATCTTCTTGTGTTGGATAATCAGTTTTACCATCAACTGTTGTTGGAGTTTCACGAGTTACAGCATATACAATACCATCTTTATTAAAACGGTAATCTCCTGTAAAAAGAGAAGTATGTTCATTGTTGAAAGTACCAAACTCTAAACCTTTACCTCCTTCACTTGCATAACTTGGATTTTGAGTATCAAGAGGAGATACTCTAGAAGATTCAAATTTAATTTTATTTTCAAAATCATCTCCATCAGTTCCACATGTTTGAATAGCAACTCCACCATGATCAAAACAACGAAGATCTATATTACGAGCTTCAATCTTAAGTTCTGCATACTCTTCATCGTCACCTGGATGTTGACCAGTAGCTGTTTCATCATAATCATCGAAAACAAATTGAAGATGAACCTCATTACCTTTATCATTAAAAATTCTACGAGAACTATCAAAAATTATATTAGTAGTAGGTTTTAGTTGAATACCTTTCTTAGCTTCAATGTTAACATGTTTTTCGAGAGATTCAATAGTCATGTTACCTTTTGTATTGTATTCAAGTCTACCACCGGTTCCTTCAGTAGTTTCATTAAATTTAATAATAGATGAACCAGAATCAGATTTAACATGCAAACCAGCAACTCTATATTCATTCTCATGAACAAGCAAAGGAGCCTCAATATCGTGAAGTCCTTCAGGAGAATTAATTTGTCTTACAGTAGGATTTGTTTCGGGCATGATTTTTTATATTTATAATGTTAATATATTATTTTCAATATGACTACTTGTAATTAAAATCTTATTATCTACAGATTCTTGTGTATATAAAATTTCATTTTCTATATATGCTGGAGTATATTCACCTTCATATGTAAAATAAAATTTATTAGGATCTTTTACAGGTAGTCTTTCGTATTCGCTTTCACTAAGAACTACAAAGTTATTAACACTTCCATTAAAACCTCTTGGTCCTCTAAGATATTCTAGTATAAGTTTTAAATGCTTTTCAGGATCTTTACCTGTTACTTCTAATCTAGCAGAAGGAGCACCTCCTTCAGGAACTTCTTCAGCAAGCTTTGAAGCATCTAATTCAGCAGTTATTTTAGCTGTTATTCGTTTAATATAATCAGTTCTATATTTAGATGAATCAGGAGTATATGTAGAAGGTTCGAAAATATCACAGTTATTTCCGCTTTGTTTAGACTTTGTTTCTTTTGGTTTTACATCATCATCAAAAACGTTCATAACTCTAATATATTATTATTTATATGTTTATCTGTTTCAAAAATATTATCGATAATACTACTATCAGTGTATAATATACTGCCTTCAATGTAGTCATTATCTTCTACGGGGGAATCTGGAATAATCCAATGGTTTTTTCCAGGTAGATAGTCTAATTCAACACTTTGAAGAATATTAGATTGTGATTTTAGACATTCAATAGTATAATTTAGTTTTTTAACTAAACAATCAGTTAATCCTATTTCATCATCATCTATGTCTTTAAGAGATATATCTCTGTTAAATTCATAATATTCATCTATAAAGATTAAATAC
>JAZSIL010000312.1:0-2631 GCA_045533785.1 Bacilli bacterium | reverse complement strand
GGAGAAATAATATGAATACTTTAATAACTGGGGCAGCATCTGGTATTGGTAAAGCTACAACAGAATATTTTATAAATAATAATCATCAAGTAATTGGGATAGATATTAATAATATTAAAAACGAAAAAATAAAATCGTTTAAGTGTGATATTACAAAAGAAGAAGATTTAAAAATTGTATATGATTATTTAAAAGACAACGATATATTATTAGATGCAATAATTAATATCGCAGGAATTCATATGATGGCATCACTTGTTGAAGGTGATTATTTGAAAATAAAAAAAGTAATTGATATTAATTTAACTGGAACAATGCTTGTTAATAGAATTTTTTATAGCACATTAAAAGAAAAAGGAAGAATAATTGTCGTTACAAGTGAGGTTGCATCCTATGATCCAATGCCATTTAATGGATTGTATAATATTTCTAAAACAGCACTTGATTCATATACTCAAGCGTTAAGACAAGAATTAAATTTAAAAGGAAATCTTGTTATAACAATTAGACCTGGTGCTATTGAAACACCACTTTCAAAAGGGTCTCTTACTGGTACAAAAGAGTTAGTAGAAGAAACGAAATTATTTAAAGAAGAATCTAAACACTTTTTAAGTCTTGTAACTAAATTTATGGGAAAACCGCTTGAACCTAGTAAACTTGCAAAACTTATTTATAAAGTTACACTTAAAAAACATCCAAAGTATATATATCATAAACATAGAAGTATAGGGTTAGTTCTACTTAATATGTTACCTAAAAGACTTCAATGTGGAATTATTAAATTGTTATTAAAGAGGAAATAAAAATATGAAAAATATAATAAATAAAATAGAGGAATTATTAAAAAACAAAGAATTTGTTGTTGTAGCTATTGAAGGATGCGCTGCTGCTGGTAAATCAACATTAGCAGAAAATCTTAAACAATATTTTAATTGTGAAGTTGTAAAAATGGATCATTTCTTTTTACCACTTCAAAAGAGAACTAATGAAAGATTAAATACTCCTGGGGGAAATATAGATTATGAAAGATTTAAAGAAGAAGTTATTAATAATTTAGGGAATTCTTTCTTCTATCGTATTTTCAATTGCAGCAAAATGCAATTAGATGGTGATGTTTATATTAAAAAGAATAAGCTATTAATTATTGAAGGTTCATATAGTTTACATCCGTTTTTTGGAAAATATTATGATCTTAGTATTTTTGTTGATATTGATTATGAAAAGCAATTAGAAAGAATTCTAATTAGAGATGGTGAAGTTTTACTTCAAAATTTTATTGACAAATGGATTAAATATGAAGAAAAATATTTTTCCTTCTATAATATAAAACAAATTGCTGATATTTATCTAGATACAAAATTATTAAAAAGATAGATCTTAAAAACTTTATTATATAATTTCTTGTTTATAATAAAAAAATATAGTATAATATATAAGTGAAAACGTTTACTGATATTACTTTAAGGAGGATTACATTATGAGAGAATATCATTCAAAGGCAATTAGAAATGTTGCTATACTAGGCCATATGGATTGTGGTAAGACTACTATTGCAGAAGCAGTTTTATATTTAGCTGGTGCTATTGATAAAAAAGGTGAAGTAGAAAAGAAAAATACAGTTAGTGACTATACTGTAGAAGAACAAACTCGTCAAACATCTTTACAATCATCACTTATTCCAGTAGAATGGAATGGTCATAAGATTAATTTCTTAGACGTACCTGGTAGTGAAGAAATGATTGGTGAAGTTGATAATGTATTATCAGTTGTAAAAGGTGCAGTTTTAGTTATTGATGCTGGTGCTGGCGTTGAACCTGGTACTGAACGTGCATGGGAAGAACTAAGAAAACACAATGTTCCTACATTAATCTTCGTTAATAAAATGGATAAAGAAAATATTAAGTATGAAGAATTAATTGAAGAATTAAAAGAAAAACTAGGTAAGAGAGTTGCTCCATTCTGCTATCCACTTGGAAAACAAGATACATTTGATGGTTTTGCACTTGTTGCTGAAGGTAAAGCAAGACTATATCGTGATGGTGTATGTGTAGATGGTGAAATCTATGAGGATAAGTTAGAAAAAGTTCAAGAACTTTATGAATGGATGTGTGAAGCTGTAGCTGAAACTAGTGAAGAATTAATGGAAAAATACTTTGCAGGAGAACCTCTAGAACTTGAAGAAGTTAAAACTGGTTTAAGACAAAGTGTTCTTGCTGGTGAAGTTTATCCAGTTATTTGTGGTTCTGCTGTTAAAAACATTGGTATCGCAACACTTCTAAATATGATTATTGACTATAACCCATGTCCAGATGATTTAAAACCAAAAGCAGGACATTTACCTAATAGTGATGAAGTTGTATTAAAAACTACAGCTGATTCTGAACCTCTTGCTGCTTATGTATTTAAAACTATTGTTGACCCATTCGTAGGTACAATTAATCTATTAAAGATTTATTCTGGTGTTGTTAAAACAGGTATGGATGTATATTGTCCTAATCTTGATCAAACTATCAAACTACCTCAAATTTTTACATTAATGGGTAAAACTCAACTTCAAATTGATGCAGCTTATGCAGGTGATATTATTGCTGTTGCAAAACTTCCTGAACTTGAAATTGGTTATACATTATG
>JAZSIL010000261.1:0-5904 GCA_045533785.1 Bacilli bacterium | reverse complement strand
ATTTATTAATTTATTTAAATAAAATTTATCCCCTATTAATAACAAATAGGGAATTTTAAATTATTAATTATAACAAGTGTAAAAAAATAAATTATTTGATATAATATAAGTAATATATAGTTAAGGAGAATAAATAGATGTTAGAAAAATATTTAAAAATTAGTCCTGAAGTTAAAGAAGCATTAGAAAATAATTTACCTGTTGTTGCACTTGAATCAACTATTATTTCTCATGGGATGCCTTATCCTAAAAATGCAGAAACTGCACTTAAGTGTGAAGAGATTATTAGAGAAGGTGGCGCAGTACCTGCTACTATTGCAATAATTAAAGGTGTGCTTTGTGTTGGTTTATCACGTGAAGAAATTGAATACGTTGCAAAAGAAGGTAAAAATGTAATAAAGGTAAGTAGAAGAGACATCCCAGTTGTAGTTGCTAATAAGTTAGATGGTGCTACAACAGTTGCTGCTACAATGTATATAGCATCTTTAGCTGGTGTAAAAGTATTTGCTACAGGTGGTATTGGTGGAGTTCACCGTGGAGCTGAGGTATCGATGGATATTTCGGCAGATTTAGATGAACTTGGGGTAACTAGTGTTGCAGTTGTTTGCGCTGGTGCAAAAGCTATCCTTGATCTTGAAAAGACTTTAGAATACTTAGAAACAAAGGGTGTTCCAGTAATTGGTTATGGAACTGATATGCTTCCAGCATTTTATACAAGAACAAGTGGGTATAAAGTAAATTATAGAATGGATACACCACTTGAAATTGCAAAAACATTAAAAGTTAAGTGGGATTTAGGACTTGATGGTGGTGTACTTATTACTAACCCTATTCCAGAAGAGTATTCACTTGATGAAAGTATTATGAACGAAGCAATCGATAAAGCAATTTCAATGATGAATGAACAAGGTATCAAAGGAAAAGATCAAACTCCATTTCTACTTAAAACGATTGTTGAATTAACTGGAGGAAACAGTTTAGAATCTAATATAAAGCTAGTATTTAATAACTGTAAACTAGCTGCACAAATCGCAAAGGAATATACTAACCTATAATATGAGATTAGATAAATTTTTAAAAGATACTGGATATGGCTCTAGAAAAGAAGTTAAAATACTAATTAAACAAAAACGCGTATCTGTTAATGATGTTATTGTTAATAATGAAGGTTATAGTGTTGATGAAAACAATGATATTATAAGAGTTGATAGTGAAAAAGTAATATATATAAAATATGTATATATAATGCTTAATAAACCAAAAGGTGTAGTTAGTGCAACCACTGATAATGTTCATTCAACAGTTATTGACTTAATTAATGAATTTAAGTATTTAGAACTATTTCCTGTAGGTAGACTTGATATTGATACAGAAGGACTTTTACTTATTACCAATGATGGAGAATTATCACATAACTTACTTTCACCAAAAAAACATGTTGATAAAACTTATCTTTTAGAAACTGATGAAGAACTATCAAGTTTAGATATAAACAAAATAGAAAGTGGTGTAATGTTAGATAACGAGCTTACACTTCCAGCTAAAATAGAAAAAGTGGATAATCGTTCATATCATTTAACAATACATGAAGGGAAATTTCATCAAGTAAAAAGAATGATTGCATCAACTGGTAAAACTGTTACTTATTTAAAACGTATCTCATTTGGACCACTTAAGTTAGATGAATCTTTAAAACTTGGTAGTTATAGATTCTTAACAGAAGAAGAAACTAATTTATTAAAAAATAAGGATTAATATGAAAATAAATATTATAAATAATAATCATACAACATATCATATTGTTCATAGTGTAAATTCTACTGAAGCAGAACGCTATGCTTGTATAGAACTTCAAAAATACTTATACTTATCAACAAATACTTTAATACCAGTATTTTCTGATAAATGTGCTAAAAGATCAAAAGAAATTATTATAGGCGATGCAAGAACTAATTCTTATAAAAGTGAACTCATTGGTAAATCATCCGAAGCTTTTTTAATTAAAGTTGTTGATGAAAATATATATATTTCTGGTAATTCTCCAAGAGGAATTTTATATGGTGCATATAACTTTTTAGAACAGTTCATTGGTTTTAGATGTTATACAAAAGACTGTGAAAAATATGATACACTAAAAACAATAGAAATTGATGAAGATTTTATATATATAAAAGACTTTACTTTTGAATATCGTGAAGTATATTTTAGAGATGCATTTGATGGTGATTTTGCAGCAAAAAATATGTTAAATAGTAATCTTGCAGACCTTTCTAATAAACACGGTAATAAAGTTAAATGGTACAACTTTCATCATTCATTTAGTGATCTAATAAATCCTAAAGACTATTTTGATACACACCCTGAGTATTTCTCTTTAATTGATGGAAAAAGAGTAAAAGAGCATACTGAATTATGTTTATCTAATCCTGATGTGTTTAAGTTGTGTTTAGAAAAACTAAGAAGTTGGATTATTAATAATCCAGAATGTGATATCTTTAGTGTTGCACAAGATGAATGGATGGGACACTTTATTAAGATGGCATGCGAATGTGAAAACTGTAAAAAAATAGATGAAGAAAATAATTCACAAAGTGGTTCAATTATTACATTTGTTAATAAACTATGTAACTCTTTACAAGAAGAATTTCCTAATAAGTTAATTCATACATTTGCATACCAATATTCAAGGCGTACTCCTACTAAAGTTATTCCTCATAAAAATGTTATTGTTAGACTTTGTAATATAGAATGTTCTTGGAGTAAATCAATTGAAGAATCAGCAACAATTAATCCTCAAGGTAGAGACGGAATGTTCTTAAATGATTTAATAAACTGGAGTAAAATATCAAATCACTTATATATATGGGATTATGCAGTAAACTTTAGAAATTATCTACTACCATTTCCTAATATTAGATCAATGGCTAAAAATATTGAATTATATAAAAAGCATAATGTTAAAGGACTTTTAATGCAAGGTAATTTCTCATATGGTGGAAAAGGCTATTTTGACGAACTTAAGTCTTATGTTGCAGCAAGACTATTTTCTGATACTAAAGAATCACTAGATTATTTGATTAAAGATTTTTGTGAGAATTATTATGGAATAAAATCTTCTAAATATGTTATAGATTATCTAAATATGTGGGAAGATGAAATTTATGATAAAACTTTATGGCTTTATGATGATGCAGATAGTGATTTATTTACTGATGAACTAATTGAAAAAGGGACAAAATTATTACAACTTGCATTAGTAAATACTGATAATGATATATATAAAGAAAGAATAGAAATATTATTATTAGGCATGCAATATGCATATTTAGTAAGACTTCCTATGAATTCGGAAAATAGAAATAACTTAATAGATGAATTCTATGAAAAAGTAAAAAAACATCATATAACAGAACTTATGGAAAGAACTTCATTAGAATTTTCAATAAATGTAATGAAAAATAGTCGTTACGCAAAAGATAGACCTAATTGGTATTCTTTATATTATATAATGAAATAGGAGAATAATATGAAAGAATTTTTAACTAAAGAAAGAAAATATGAAGATATAATTCTATTAATTTTATCAGTTATTGCATGTTTGCTTGCAATATTGATTTTTACAGGTAAAATTACAGTAAAACTTGGTAAAGATATTTCACCTAATGCATTTGCATGGATATTATTAATATTAGGACTAGTATCTTTTATTTTATCATTATATAAGATAATAAAATTAAATAATAAGAAGGGAAATAAATAATATGGATAATCAAATTTTTGATTTAATTAAAGAAGAGTCAATTAGACAAAATGAAGGTATTGAACTAATTGCATCTGAAAACTATGCAAGTATTGATGTAAGAAGTGCTTGTGGAAGTATTCTTACAAATAAATATGCAGAAGGTTATCCTAATGCTAGATACTATGGTGGATGTGAAGTAGTGGATAAAGTAGAAATGCTTGCTATTGAAAGAGTATGTAAATTATTTAATGTAAAATATGCAAATGTTCAACCACATAGTGGTTCTCAAGCAAACGCAGCTGCATATCATGCATTACTTCCAAAAGGTGGTAAAATATTAAGTTTAGTACTTAATGATGGAGGACACTTAACACATGGGTCAAATGTAAGTTTCTCAAGTCATTTCTATACATTTGTTCATTATCCTCTTGATAGTGAGGGAAGACTTGATTATAATAAAATTGAAGAGATTGCAATGAAAGAGCAACCTGATTTAATTCTAGCAGGATATAGTGCATATCCATATGAAATCGATTTTAAACGTTTTAAAGAAATTTGTGATAAAGTAAACTGTTTCTTTATGGTAGATATGGCTCATATCGCAGGACTTATTGCTGCAGGTGAACACCAAAATCCATGTGACTATGCTGATATAGTAACATCAACTACTCATAAAACACTCAGAGGACCTCGTGGTGGATTAATTCTTACAAATAGTGAGAAGTTAATTAAGAAGATTAATTCTGCAATCTTCCCATTCTATCAAGGTGGACCATTAGAACATATAATTGCAGGTAAAGCAGTATGCTTTAAAGAAGCACTTGAAGATGATTTTAAGACTTACGCAAAATTAGTTAAATCTAATACACTTACTTGCAGAAATACTTTATTAGATCTTGGTGCAAAAGTATCTGGTACTGAAAATCATTTATTCTTACTAAATACTCTTGACACATATGGTATAACAGGTAAAGAGGCTCAAAATAAATTAGAAGAAATCGGTATTACTACTAATAAAAATATGATCCCTGGTGATACATTATCACCAAAAGAAACAAGTGGTTTAAGAATAGGATTTGCAGCTGTAACAACAAGAGGTTGTGATAATGATGATGCAAAAGTTGTTGCATCTCTTATTCATAAATATTTAAAAGAAGAAATTACTCAAGCATCTGCAAAAGAAGAAGTTAAAAAGTTGGTTTCTAATTGGAAAATAATAGAAGAAATATAATTTAAAGAAAAAAAGGGCCTCAGCGAGGCCCTAATTTATTTCTTAATAACTCTATAATGCGGAGTATAAAATTCGTTATATGTTTTTGAATGTCTAACTGGATTAATTCCATTTAATAAGTATTCTTTAATATAATTTATTGATTCTTTTTTAGGAAGGTTTATACTTCCTTTTTTTATTAGCCTAATCAGAATATTAATCTTACGATAAAATACTCTAAAGTTAGTTTCAGTATATGTATCTTCATTCATTGAATTTAAGAAATCATTAGATAGATTTTCTATATTAGTTTCTTTTGATAAAAATACTCTTATGTATCCATTTCCAATATCTTCTATTAACTCTTTTTTATTTGTAACAACTTTCATTTCTTCAGTTAAATATTTTAAGACTGCTTCCTTTGATGGATTATGCATATGTCGTGGACCAAATGAGTTTTGGTAGATTAATTTTATAAAATCAGTAATTTCCATTTGTGGATATTTATTATAATGTTCAAGAAGAATTTCTTCTATTTCTTTTGCCAGTTTATCTAGTTCTTTATTTATCTTTTTTTCTTCTTTAGTATAAGGAACAGGATCATAGAATTTTCTATTAAGTGGAGTACAAAATAGAATTCTTTTTATAGTTAGAAAAGTAGCTTTAAAGAAATTAAACTTTTCATAGCATTCGATTGAATAGTTAGAACAAGTAGGATAATGAACACATCTTGCAGGTGTTCCTGGTGCTTTATTATTTTGATATTTTTTTATTAATTTAATTAATTTATTATTAATACTCATATATTTTTCCTCTAGATTAATTATATCAAAAAAAGTAAGTTTTGTTGTATAAAATACAAAATAATGTAAAAAATATATATATGAAAGTTATTATTATAGTAAGTGTTTTGATTATAATCAGTGTATGTATTTGTTCAATAAGATTAAAA
>JAZSIL010000214.1:0-2839 GCA_045533785.1 Bacilli bacterium | reverse complement strand
CATAATAAAATAATATTTAATAAATTATTATTTATTTTGCGAATTTGTTTAGGTATTATTGCGTTAGTATTAAGTTTAATAATAAATGAAGAGAAATATTTAATTATTAGTAGAGTATTATATATAGTTTCTTATTTCTTACTTGCTTATAAAATTATTATAAAGTCTTTTAAAAATATCATTAAAGGTAATGTTTTTGATGAAAACTTACTTATGATTATCGCAAGCTCAGGTGCATTAATTATTAATGAAGGTTTAGAAGCAGTTTTGGTAGTTTTACTTTATACAATAGGTGAATACTTCCAAGATAAAGCTCTTGGTGAATCCACTGATGCGATTGCTAAATTAACAAAACTTAAAGTTGACATGACTCATTTAGAAAATGGGACAGATGTCTTAACAAAAGATGTTAAAATTGGTGATATCATTATTGTAAAAGTTGGTGAAAGAATACCACTTGATGGAATAATTAAAAGTGGTATTAGTACAATTGATACTAAAGTAATTACTGGTGAAAGTATGCCACAAGATGTAAAAACAGGTGATACTGTTTTATCAGGCTGTATCAATTTAACTAGTGTGCTATATATTGAAGTTACAACTTTATTAAATGAATCTACAACAAGTAAAATTATTAAGATGGTTGAACTTGCAAGTAATAAAAAATCTAAAACAGAAGAATTTATTACTAAGTTTGCAAGAATCTATACACCAATTGTTTTAATACTAGCATGCATTGTATTTTTTGTAGAGTGGTTATTTATTGAACAGTTTACATTAAATGATGCTCTTAATAATTGTTTTGTATTTTTAGTATCATCATGTCCTTGTGCTCTTGTTATTTCGATTCCGCTTGCTTTTTTTGGTGGTATTGGTAGATGTTCATCATTTGGTGTACTTGTAAAAGGTGGTAATTATGTTGAAGCATTATCAAAAACTAAAACAATTTGTTTTGATAAGACTGGAACACTTACTAAAGGAAACTTTGTTGTTAGTAAGATTAATTTACATAATATTAATGAAGAGACTTTTATAAATATCCTTGTAGGTATTGAATCATTTTCTAATCATCCAATAGCGCTAAGTATTTGTAAACTAAATGCAACTGAAAAACTAAATATTATAGATGTTTGTGAACTTCCAGGTTTTGGGATAAAAGGTCTTTTAGAAAATAAAGAAATTTTAGTTGGAAATTTTGAGTTAATGCAAAATAATAATATTAATGTAGAAAAATATGATGCTTGTGGAACTGTATTATATTTAGCAATAGATAAAGAATATTGTGGTAATGTATTAATTGTTGATGAAATTAAAAAAGATGCATATGAAATGATTAATAGTTTAAATAAGTTAAAAATTGAAAGTGTTATTTTAACTGGTGATAATATGAATGTTGCAAATGATGTTGCTAATAAACTAGGTATAAATAATGTTTTTGCAAAATTACTTCCAAATGAAAAATTAGAAAAACTTGAGGCTATTATTAATCAAAAACAAAAAAACACAAGTGTTGTTTATGTAGGCGATGGAATAAACGATACACCAGCTATAAAACTTGCTGATGTTGGTGTTGCAATTGGTGGACTTGGTAATGATGAAGCAGTTGAAGTAAGTGATGTTGTATTATTAAATAATAATATGAATAATTTAATTAAAGCAATTAAAATATCTAAATTTACTAAGAAAATTTTAGTTCAAAATATTGTGTTTGCTCTTACAGTTAAATTTGTTGCTTTAATTATAGGAATGCTTGGAATTCTTGGAAGTTATGGAATGCTGCTTGGAGTGTTTGCTGATGTTGGTGTATGTTTAATTACAATTTTAAATACGCTTAGAATTTTAAAGTATGGAGGAAAAAATGGATAATATTTTAAATATTGTTTTTATTATTACTTTTTTGGGAATGTTAATTATATCTGCTATTGTACTACTTGATATTAATTTTGAAAAAATATTTAAAAAAGGTAAAATTGGATCAATTAGAGCTTTTTTCTTTATTGTAATTTTCTTGGTTTCTATTTTTACTGCTTGGGGATTTAGAGAATTAGTAAGTGTAATTTATAATATTTTAAAAATTTAAAATATTTTTGCATAAAAATTCATAAAACTTCGCATAATAAATGCGAGGTGATATTATGAAAAATTGGATTAAAAAAATTGGCCAAAATAAATTTCAATTTTTCTTCTTCGTTGGAATAGTTTGTTTATTATTTGTTGCGATAATCGTTGGCAGTTTAAATACTAATAAACCAGTAGAAACGCCAAATGACGATCCAGTCGTAACACCAACACCTAAACCCGATGAAGAAGATGTCGGAAATGTCTCAGAAGAATTTATTTCGATGCCATTAGATGCAACACTTGAATATGATGTAGTTAGAAAGTTCTATGAAAAAGATGCGAGTATTGAAGATCAAACTAAATCTTTAATTAAATATCAAAATAGTTTTAGAACTAGTACAGGAACAAGTTATGCATTAAAAAGTGGTGAGTATTTTGATGTTATTTCTTCTATTGCTGGTACAGTAACAGAGGTATCAAATAGTCCATTATTTGGTAATTATGTAGTTGTTTCTAACGATGATGAAGTAAAAACTTTTTATTATGGCCTTAGTGAAGTTTGTGTAGAAAAAGGTACTAAAGTTTTACAAGGTGTAAAACTAGGGGTTGCAGGAACTACAACAGTTGATTCAGAAACTGGAATTCATGTATATTTTCAAATTTCTAAATCTGGTAAGTTCTTAAATCCGGAAAAAGTAATTGGTACTAAGACAAATGAATTAAAATAAAAACTGTAAGAATCTAATTGATTCTTACAGTTTTGTTTTAGATATTGTTA
>JAZSIL010000308.1:0-7185 GCA_045533785.1 Bacilli bacterium | reverse complement strand
CTATTAGAGAATTGTTGCTTAATATTGATCCTAAATTAAAAACTGCTTATCAATTATATTCTCGATATTTAGAGTTTAACAAAGTTACTAATTATAATGATGCTAATAAAGAATTAGAAATATTATTAGACGAATTCTTTTATTCAGGAATTAAACAATTTGTAGAAGTTGCTAAAACAATATCACATTGGAAAGAATATATTTTAAATTCATTTATTTTAGTTGAAAGTATCGACGGTTTTCACATGAGAAGATTATCAAATGGTCCAATAGAAGGAATAAATTCAATACTGGAAAAAATTAATATAAACGGTAATGGTTATACAAATTTTTTTAGATTTAGAAATAGAGCTATATATTGTGTTAACAAAAATATACCATTAAAAAACATATAATACATAAACATATCTGGCAAAAAAAGCACCTGTCAATTAGACAGGTGCTTTACCCTTAAATTTTTACAGGGCCCATTTTTTTACGATTTTCTCATAAGAAATAAAGGTGCCTATACCCTTAAATTTTTACAGGGCCTAATTTTTTAAATTCTTTGAAGAATTTCTTCTTTTTTCTTTAAATATTCATCTTCAGATATAATACCCTTTTTATACATTTCATGTAATTTTTCTAATTTTAAGAAATGTCTTTCTCCAGTAAAGATTTTAAGTTCTTTTGTTTTAACATGTTTTGCTTCATTTTGCCATACAATACATTTTTCATACAATTTGTGAAATATAATATTTTTCTTAAATAAAATTATTAATACTGCAGCAATAATACATAAAATACATAAAAACTGTGTAGGAGATATAATAAATAATAATTCTCCGCGATCGTCTCCACGTAAAAACTCAATTGCAAATCTAAAAATGCTATAAGTTATTAAATATATTTCCAAATTTTTTGTTTTTGTTTTCTTATAAAGTAGCATTAAGATAGCAAATAATAAAAATTCAAAAAATGCTTCAAATAATTGAGTTGGAAGTACTGGTAAACTTTCACCAGTTGGACTTGGATATGTTAATGCTGCAGGACTATTTTTAGGGAAAACAACTCCAAAAATACTATCTGTAACTCCACCATAACAACATCCACCAAAAAAGCATCCTAGTCTTCCAAATCCATGAGCTAAAATAATTCCGGGAATAATTAATGAAAATAATTCTAATTCTCTACCTTTTGCTTTAGGAACAAACTTATGAATCAAAAACATTACGCATGGAATAGTTCCAAAAATACCTCCAAGCCATGTAATTCCACCAATAACAATTTTTCCTTCTTCAATCGAATGAAATAAAGAATTAAAAAAGAATGCACAAACATAAAGAATTATTATACCTGCTATTGAAATTAAAAACATTCTGTTAGTAGTATATTGATCTATTTTTTCCTTTTTATCAAATATTGTCTTAAAATAAATCAAAAATGCTACAATTCCTAAAAAAATACAGAAAGCAAAAGTTGGAACATGAAATCCAAAAAAGTGAATTCTAGGATACATAAAAACTCCTAATTAACAATCCAAGTTGTTGGTGTAGCTGTGATTGTAGTTATTCCGTTACCAACAGCGTAAATAATTACTTTAGCTACATTTTTACTATTTTGAACAGTAATTAATGTTGAAGTAACATTTTCTTTAACAACACTTTCTGTTCCATCATTATATATAATCTCTACACGATATTTAGAGGCATTTGTTATTGGGTCCCATTTCAATCTTCCATCTAAATCTATAGAAATTGAAGATTCGTTAACAGATTCTAATAGCGTGATTTGATAAGAACTATTACCACCTCTTGCAGTTGAGTCAATATAATAGTTACCAACTTCGTCGAAAGAACCACCACTAGCAATTAAACTAACAACAAATGTACCTGTACTTCTAGGATTATATTCGCATGTAAGACTACCCTTTTCAGTTTGAACTAAAATTCCGTTAAATAACACTTTGTAATACAATGCATAAGGTGACTCTTCAGTAACTGTAACAATTATATTACCATTTAAATCATAACTGTCATGACTATAAGATATCTTAAAGTTAGGAGTAGCATATTTAATAACATTTTGTGTAATTACTGAAGGTTTAGAATCTAATGACTCATGACCACCATCACCAACAGCCACAAATGATACTGAGTATCTCTTTATTTCACTAAACGCAGGAACATACTCATAACTTTCTTGTCCACTAACATGTTTAACATTAGCTACAACATTTCCATCAACTAGTACTTGATAATTTACAGTTCCAGGAACAGAATTCCAAACATAACAGTTATTAGAAACTGAAACTTCAGGACTCTTTAATTTAGAAATAGATGCAGGATCAGATAAATCTGAATTTAAAGTTGTAATACCATTACCGATTACTTTTACTCTAAATGTATAGTTTTCATCACGTCCTTCTAGCATAGAAAGATTCATTTTTGTTCCTTCAACTTGATAAGGTAACTTATATCCTTTTTCATCATATACTTCATAAGAAACATCAGTATAATTATTATCAATATTAGATGGGAAAGTCCATACTAATTCATTATTTGTGAAAGATAAGTTAACTTGTGGTAATTTAGTAAATTGTTTTGTAGCTGATTTATTACTTGAAAGATAATACATTGTATGTTCATCATTCCAATAGTCTGCAACTGATTTTAAGAAAACACTAACAGTATTAACAGTAATATATTTATTAATATTATCAATTGTATCAGCATCAATTGGATTTTCACTACCATTAAAGTATACGTCGTTACTTAATGCAAAATTATCACTATCAAATGTCAATTTACCTTCTGAAACTGTTGTATTAACTCTAATATTATGAGGAGCATGTAGTTTGTAAACTTTTATTATAGATGAATAATTAGATGGTAAAACATAGCTTCCATCTCCACTTGAACAAACACTTACATTTGAATCACCCTCAGGTAATTGAGATAATGAGAAATTATTTTGCGAGCTATATTGTAAAGAACCAATGTTTATATAATATCCATTAGCACCACTGTTTTTATCCCATGTTAAAGTTTCACCAGAAATATCAACATTAGTTGGAGTAGGTAAAACAGTGAACACATAATTTTGATTGTTTGATGTTAATGAATTTAATGTAATTACATATTGATCACCAATTTGTTTTTTGCTTCCAACACTTTGAACAGAATATGTTATTGTTTGTTCTTCTGTAGCATTTAAAGGAACTATTTGATTTACATGTAAAGCATTATCAATTGATGTAGCACCTTCAACAATTATACCATCTTTATATAATTGATATTTTGTAGCACCAGAGACTAAATCATAAAATAATGTTGCGCCTTTAGATATATCTTTATTATCACTTGTTACTTCGATTTTTGCTTTTTTAGGTGCAGGTAAACGTACAACAGTAATTGGAGTACTATATTTAGAATCGTAACTATCTCCACCAACTTGAGCAAGAGATTTTACTTTAACAGTATATGTTCCTTCTTCTAAATAATCGTATAAGAATGATGGATCATTAACATTAATAGTATGACTTTCTACAGCCCCATTTGGAGTTGTAAGAGAAACTTCATATCCAGAAACTTCACCAATAACACTATTCCAATATAAACTACGTGCAGCTTCACCGTCTAAAGCTAAACTGTTATTCCAAATTAATGTTGGTGAATTTAAAATCGTAACAAAGAATGTAGGACTCCATTGAGAAAAATACACAGTACCTTCTTTTGCGACAGGTTTAATAGTTACTTGTTGAGTTGTACCAGATTTTAATTCAATTTCTGGGTTTACAACTGTTTTTACAGGTGAGCCTTTTACTTCAACTAAGTATTCAGAAGCATTTTCAACTGGCTCCCAAGATACAATTCCATCAGCAACTTTAATATTTGAAACAATGTCTAATGAAATAAATTCAATTTTTTCAGATAAATCTGATGAGAATGTATTTATTTCATCACCAACAGCTTTAATCTCAACTGTAAAATTATTGCCTTTTGAATCATATTCAAGCATTGTTCCATTTAAGTTTTTATAAAATGAACCATTTATATATACTTCATAGTTTTTACAGCTTGGAGTTCCATACCATGTAATAAATTGACCATCATATTTCACATTACTAGGTTCTGCAAAAAATTCTTTAGTTACAAAATCATTATATAATGCAAAAAATGAACTATCAGGACCACAAGGTTTAATACGAATTTTATTAACCATTCCTTTGTCAAAACCTGTATAAGTATTTAAAGGTGTAGAAATTTCTTTTCCATTAACTTCAATAATATAACTAGAAGCACCATTAACAGCTGACCAAGTTAAAGATCCATTACTAAAGTTATAAGAAGCGATATCTACTGAATCTAATTTATTAAATGTTTTTTCGACTTTTTCACTAACAGTGTCATTACCTTCTACAACTATTCCAAATTTAAATGATTGTGCAGAATTATAAAAATAAGTATTAGTATAAGCTTTTGTTGGTTGTAAAACATCATTGATATATATTTGATATGAACCAGCATTTTCAACAGAACCCCACGAAATTTGTGAATTATTATAAACAATACTTGTAACATCTACTGGATCAATTTTTTTATTTTTATTCTTATTTTTTTTACATCCAGTTGCAAACAAACAAATAAATAATACTAATATAATTGAAAACTTATAAAATTTTTTCATATAATCACTTACCTTTCTATATCCATTTAGCATACAAGATAATATCTTCAGTTAAAGTATAATTAAATAACATTTTACCATCAGCACCAGTATATAATCTACCAGAGCTATCTTCCCAACCGATAAAGATAAAACCATCTCTTGTAGGAACTGATAAACTAATTTTACCATCATAATCAATAGTCACATCAACTTGATTTGCTCCATCAATATTTCCACCACTAGCATTTAGTGTTATAGTATATTTTTTGGCAACAAATTTTGCTGTAACAATTGTGTCTTTATATATAGCTTTAGTTTTATCAAATGATGTACCATCTGAATTATACCACCCAGCAAAATCATAACCTTGCTTATATGGAGAAGTTGAAACAACTCTAACAGTTTCACCATAATTAACAACTTGAGAATCATAAACAATCTCTTCTTCACCATCATTATAAACGAAATCTACTTTTAAAGTTTGAATATCCCATTTTGCAAAAGCTTGATATACGCCTTCAGCGATACTTTGATATTGCTCAACAAATACATTTAATGATTTACCATTTTCATCAGTAATTTTCTCTGAATTATTAATATACCATCCAGCAAACACAAATCCTTCTTTAGTTGGAACAGGTAAAATGAATTCTTCATTAAATGTTAAAGTAGAAACATATTCTCCAACAGTGCCACCTGCAGAATATAATTTAATTTCATATTCTTTAGGACTATACTTTGCATAGAAAATTTTATTACCATATTCACTAGAATCTAAAGACATAATTGGAGTATCTGATAAATCTTTATTTTCACACCATCCAACAAATTTATAACCTAACGGAGCTTCATGTGTTCTAAGTTCTTTTCCTTCATTAATTAAATAAGTTTCAATAGCAATTTGATAATCACCATCATAATATTTAATAGTAAACTGAGATAATTCCTCCCATTTCAAATAAATCGACATATCAGATGTTACACAAATAACATCAAGTTCAGAATTAGTAAATGAACTATCACTATAAAATCCGCTAAAACGCCATTTTTCATAATATTCTGAAACCTTGAATTGATTTAAATCAATATTCTCTGATTCAATTACTTCTATTGATGTTTCTGAATGATCTAATCCTTTAATGTTATAAATATCAAGAGTATAGATATTTTTATAGACTGCAGTAATATTTATATTTTTGTAAACAACTTTATCTAAAATTTCTTCTGTACTATAATTATTGTCATTATAACTCCAACTATCAAAGTGTTTTTTCTCAGGAATTACAACATTATTTACATAATTAACAAAATCCTTATTAGTAGAAAGAGCACTTTTGTATGGGAATTTAAATATTTTACTCACACCATTAATATTAACATTAACATCATAAACTTCATTTTCAAATTGAGCATATAAATCAATTTGATTTGAAGAAGAGTTAATTGAATCTTGATTATTATAATAATGGAATATATTATCTGTGAAATCAAACGGTTTACCATCTTTTGTAAACCATCCAACAAAACGATATCCTGTTTTTATAGGAGAATATAAGTTTTCACTTTGTACTCCTACCTTTACAACAGATGAAGATACACATTTATCATCAACATAATAATTTAAATTAACAGGTTCACCATATCTACTTTCAGTAACAATTATTTCTAATTCTATAGTACCTTTTTCAATCGTATTTCCTTTAGAATCTTTTACAATACAACGATTCCCACTTTTATATACTTCACATTTAGAAATTTTATATCCATTAGGAACTGAAACTAAATTAACAGAATCAATATTAAAATATTGTAATTTAGGAGAAAGAGTACTTAACTCTATAGTTTCCCCCTCTTGAATGTTAGTAAATTCTCTTACAAAATATTCATCAACTAAATAACTTCCAAATTTATCTTTTATAGTAATTTCATACTTTAGCATATTTACTCTTTCATAAATACAATTGACAAATTGACAAGTATAAGTTTCACAACCTCCACTACATCCAAAATTACACTCAGTACAAAGTGATTCATTTAAACCACCACAATATACAATTCCATTTGTACAAGTTTCCTCACAACCATCATCAGAGAAAAAACCAGTACAGCCAAAGGTTTTATCAATCTCATCACTACAATCCTCAAATAGATTGTTTTCATCACACATAGGACGACATAAACATCCTAAAACATCAAATGGAAAACACCCTGTACAAAATATTAAACTTAAGAAGATAGTTGCACAAAAACCAAACATCCCAAATTTTGTTCTTAAAATAACATTAATTATTTTATCTATATTCATTGCTATTAGAATACTCCTTTCGTTTTAATTTGAGGTATTTTTTATAAATATAATAAATAACTACCTTATATAATTATAAATACTTATATATTATATCATATTATTAAATAAAAAGTAAATATTTTAACTTAAAAACAAAATTATATTATTTTAGAAACTATTCTTAAATAGAAAAAGGTTCTAAAGTAAACTGTGAATAGTCATATTATCCACTATATACTTTAGAACCA
>JAZSIL010000208.1:0-24271 GCA_045533785.1 Bacilli bacterium | reverse complement strand
AAGAATATTTTTACAAAAAAGAGATTTATAATAAAAAGTAATAATTGTTCTTGCAATAATGATGTTTTTTTGGTATAATATACTAAGAAGAGGTGTGATTATGAATTTACCAAATAAATTATCATTAATTAGAATTTTATTGATTCCAGTTATTATTATTGTATATAGCATTGAACCTTTAAGAAATCAAATGTTATTTGATGGTGCTTTCCATTTATCAGTTTGTAATGCGATTATTCTAGTTTTAGCTGTCGCTGGTGCATTAACTGATTTATTTGATGGAAAGTATGCAAGAAAACACAATCTAGTAACAGATTTAGGAAAGTTTTTAGATCCGCTTGCTGATAAATTATTAGTAGTTACATTATTAGTTATAGTTTATGATCAATGTAATTATTATGGTGCTTTATATTTTGCAGAAAATGGTGGCGCTAAAAAACTTGAAGAGTTAATTAGATGGTGGATGGTTTTAATTATTTTAGCACGTGAATTTATGGTTACAGGAATTAGACTTGTATCTGCAGGTAAAAAGCAAGTTATAGCTGCTAGTTGGTATGGTAAAGTAAAAACTATGTTACAATTTGTTACCCTTATTGTCTTACTTGCTGGATGTGCAGTACTTGAAAATCCTGAAACAGGGCGACTTGTTCCATATGAACCATTATATGTAATATTTGTTAATATTTTAATTATTGCAACACTTGCTATTACTATTTTTAGTGGATATGATTATATAATTAAAAATATTGGGAACTTAAAAGACGATACGTACAAGAAAAAAAATAAATCTCAAAAATAATTAAAGGAGAAATAATATGGCAGAACGAAGAAGTGCTAAACAACTTCAAATTGATGAAGTTGAACAAAATGGAAAAAAAGACGAAAGAGAAAAAGCGTTAGCAGAAACGTTTAAAACAATTGAAAAAACTTATGGTAAAGGATCTGTAATGCGTCTTGGTGATGTTGTCGATGAAAAGGTAGAAGTAATCCCTTCAGGTTCAATTACTCTTGATGCTGCAATGGGTGTTGGTGGTTATCCAAAGGGAAGAATTATTGAAATCTTTGGTCCAGAATCAAGTGGTAAAACTACATTTGCTTTACATGCAATTGCTGAAGCACAAAAACTTGGTGGATATGCAGCATTCGTGGATGCAGAACATGCTCTTGATCCTACTTATGCAAAAGCTCTTGGTGTTGATATTGATAACTTAATCGTATCTCAACCAGATGATGGTGAACAGGCTTTAGAAATTGTTGAAGCACTTGTTAGAAGTAATGTAATTTCAATTATTGTCATTGACTCAGTTGCTGCTTTAGTACCTAAAGCTGAAATTGAAGGAGATATGGGAGCAAGTCATGTAGGTCTTCAAGCAAGACTTATGTCACAAGCAATGCGTAAACTTGCAGGGGTTATTAATAAGAGTAAGACTGTTGCAATCTTTATTAATCAAATTCGTGAAAAAGTTGGTGTATTATTTGGAAGCCCTGAAACAACATCAGGTGGCCGTGCGTTAAAATTCTATTCTACAATTCGTTTAGATATTAGACGTGTTGACCAAATTAAAGATGGAACTGAAGCTATCGGTAACTTAACAAGAATTAAAATTGTTAAGAATAAAGTAGCACCTCCATTTAGAACTGCTGAAGTTGATTTAATTTATGGTAAGGGGATTTCTAAAGAAGGAGAACTTTTAGATCTTGCAGTTAAATATGATATTGTTGATAAAAGTGGTGCTTGGTTCTCTTATAAAGGAGAACGTTTAGGTCAAGGACGTGAAAACGTTAAAGAATTACTTAGAACTAATCCAAACCTTGCATCAGAAATTGAAAAACAAGTTCGTGAATTGTTATAATAATTAGAAAGAGTAAAATTTAAAATGAGTGGAAAAGTAGTAGTATTTAATCATCCATTAATGACTCATAAACTAGCAATTATTAGAAATGAAAAAACAAATACTAAAGATTTTCGTGAAACTGTTAGTGAAATTGCAAACTTAATGGCATATGAAGCAACAAGAAATTTACCAGTTAAAGAAGTGGAAATTAAAACACCAATCGCTGTATCTAAAACAACAATGATTGATGGAGATATTGTTATTGTTCCAATTCTTAGAGCTGGTCTTGGAATGGTGGAAGGTATTCAAAGATTAATACCTCAAGCAAAAGTTGGTTACGTTGGGCTTGCTCGTAATGAAGAGACACTTGAACCAGAACTTTATTATGCTAAATTCCCATCTAATATTGGTGAAGCAACAGTGTTTGTTGTTGACCCAATGCTTGCAACAGGTGGTAGTTGTGCTAAAGCTATTGAAATCTTAAAAGAAAAAGGTGCTAAGAATATTATTTATATGGGAATTGTTGGTGTTGATGAAGGAATTAATAAAGTTCATAATGCTCATCCTGATGTTGATATTTTCCTTGCTGCTAAAGATGAAAAATTAAATGAAAAAGGATATATTGTTCCAGGTCTTGGTGATTGTGGAGATAGATTGTTTGGTACAAAGTAAAAAAAATAGCTCAAATTTGAGCTATTTTTTCTTTAAGAAACATTTATTAACGGCATCTAAATAATCAAGTCTAGGATTAAATCCTTGTTTAACAAGATAGCCATTGTCTTTAATATAATCATAGGGAATACTTTTTCTTCCACCTTTCAAACTTTCTTCGTATTTTTCTACTAAAAGTTTTGCGGGAAGTATATATACTTCATCAATGGATGAAAACTCAATTATTAAAAAAGCAATTCCTCCAAGGTTATCAATTCTTTCTAGATGTCTAATTTGGTGGTCATAAATTCTTTCGAATGAGAAGTTTAATTCACGACATGATTTTGCTTCAAAGTCAATGTATTTTTCTTTATAAATTCCATTATAATCAGTTGTTGAAGGTGTTTTATAATATGCTTCAACAATTTTTGCTTTATTACGAGCTGGGTAATCTACTTTAACAATTTGAACTGGAGTAGGTTTTTTATATATAGCTGCTAGTCCTTTATTTAAATAATATTCATTACTTTCATTAATGGCAGTTTCAAAATTTTCACCTAAGTTTGCTTTAGCGATATTTTTAGTTTTTTTGGTTTTTTTGATTTCAATTTCTCTAACAGATCCATCGGGATATTTAAATATATTTGCCATAAATCCTCCTTGTTTCTCATATAGAGTGTATCAAAAATGTTAAGTAATTTCAAGGGAAAAAGAAGATTAGTTTAAAAAATAAATTATATGATTTTAAATCTTTTTCTAAATGTGGTATAATAAATTAAATTGTTGTCAAAATTTTGTGGTTAATTTTGAGGTGAAATATGTATAATAAAAAGATGTATGAGTTAGGGTCTAATCCATCTGCAATTAGAGATTTATTTGAATATGGAAAAAGAAGAAAACAAGAAATTGGTAATGAGTTTGTTTTTGATTTTAGTTTGGGTAATCCTAGTGTTCCTTCTCCAAGCGTTGTTAATGAAACTTTAATTGATTTAATTGCTAATACTGATCCTTCAATTCTTCATGGATATACTTCTGCAGTTGGAGATATAAATGTTCGAAAAAGCATTGAAGATTATCTAAATAAGACTTTTAAAGCAAATGTTTCAAGTGATTTGATTTATTTAACAGTTGGTGCAGCAGCATCATTAACAATAAGTCTTAATGCAATTATAAATGAAGGTGATGAAGTAATTGTAATAGTTCCTTTTTTCCCAGAATATAAAGTCTTTGTAGAAAAAGCAGGTGCAACATTAGTTACTGTTGCAAGTGATGAAAAAACTTTTTTACCAGATGTTGAAAAAATTAGAACTAGCATAAATAAGAATACTAAAGCAATCATTATTAATTATCCTAATAATCCAACTGGGGTAATGATTGATCATGAAACACTTAAAGCTTTATGTGAAATGCTAAATGAATGTGAGAAGAAATATCAACATCCAATTTATTTGATTTCTGATGAACCATATCGTGAATTATTATATAATAATATTGAATATTTATTTGTAACTAATTACTATAAAAATTCAATTGTATGTTATTCATTTAGTAAATCACTTAGTTTACCTGGTGAAAGAATTGGTTATATTTTAGTTAATCCTTTATGTGAAAATGCAAAAGAAGTTTATTTTGCGGTATGTGGAGCTGGAAGAAGTTTAGGGTTCGTTTGTGCTCCTGCTTTGTTCCAATATATGATTCCTAAATGTTTAGGATATACTTCTGATTTAAGTGTTTATGAACTTAATCGTAATCTTTTATATGATAATTTGACTAAAATAGGTTATGAAGTTGTAAAACCGGATGGAGCTTTTTATTTATTTGTAAAAGCTTTAGAAGGTGATGCATTGAGCTTTTGTGAAAAAGCTAAAAAATATGAATTATTAATTGTTCCTAGTAATTCATTTGGATGTATTGGGTATGTTAGAATTTCATATTGTGTTGATACTGAAATGATTAAAAGATCGTTAAGTAGTTTTAAAGCATTATATAATAGTTATAAAGAGGTTTAAAATGAGTAATTTAAATGATACAAGAAAAAAAATAAATGCTATTGATAAAGAAATGGCTAAATTATTTGTTGAAAGAATGAAAGCTAGTAAAGAAGTAGCAGAATATAAAATGGAATACGGACTTCCAATTTATGATAAAATTCGTGAAGAAGAAGTTATTAAGAATAATACAGAATTAATTGAAGAAGATGAATTAAAAAAATATTATGTAATGTTTTTAAAAGATTTAATGAATACTTCAAAAGCATATCAACAAGAATTAATGTGTGGATTAAAAGTTGGTTATAGTGGTGTACCTGGTGCATTTGGGTATATTGCAGCTAAGAGAATGTTTAAAAATGCTAATTTAATTGCTTATTCTGATTTTACAACTGCCTATAAAGCATGCGAAAAAGGTGAAGTTGATATTGTTGTATTACCTGTTGAAAATAGTTATGCAGGTGATGTTGGAACAGTTATGGATTTAATGTTCTCAGGAAGTTTATTTGTTAATCAAATGATTGATTTAGATGTTGTACATAATCTTATTGCGTGTGAAGGTGCTACAAAAGATACTATCAAAACAGTCTATAGTCATGCTCAAGCACTTGCGCAATGTGCTGGATATATAAGATTAAATAATTTTGATGAAGTAGATTATCCGAATACAGCAATGGCTGCTAAAATGGTTTCAGAAAAAAACGATCCATCTATTGCTGCTATTGCATCAATTGAAACTGCAGAACTATATAATTTAGAAGTAATTGAAAAAAATATTAATGCAAGTCGTAACAATACAACTAGATTTGCAGCATTTTCAAGAGTTCAAAATCTTCCAAATAAGACTGCCAAAATGGGTGAACATTTTATATTAGTGTTTACCGTAAAAAATGAAGCTGGTGCACTTGCTAATGCTTTAAATATTATTGGTTCACATGGATTTAACATGCGAGCTTTAAGAAGTAGACCAATGAAAGAATTAATGTGGAATTATTATTTCTATGTAGAACTTGATGGAAATATTAATACTATGGATGGAAGTGATATGCTTCAACAACTATCTTCAATGTGTGATAGATTAAAATTAGTTGGGGCTTATACTTCAAGAGTTTATAAATAAAAGAGGTGAGTAAAATGATTTTATCAGTTAATGTTAAAGACTTTAACTATGATATCGTAATTGAAAAAGGGTGCTTGCTAAATGCAAAAGATTATCTTAATTTAAACAGAAAAGTTTTAATTATTACTGATAGTGGTGTACCTTCTAAATATTCTGAGATTATCTTAAACCAATGTCTTGATGGGTATATTTATACATTTGAACAAGGTGAAGAAAATAAATCTTTTGAAACATATAAAGATATTTTATCTTTTCTAATTGATAAATCATTTACAAGAAGTGACGTAATTGTTGCAGTAGGTGGAGGAGTAGTTGGAGATTTAAGTGGATTTGTTGCTTCAACTTATATGCGTGGAATTGATTTTTATAATATTCCAACAACACTTTTATCTCAAGTAGATTCTTCAATTGGTGGTAAAACAGCAATTGATTTTGAAGGTGTAAAAAACATTATAGGTGCTTTTTATCAACCTAAAAAAGTCTTAATTGATTCAACGACTCTTTTAACATTAGATAATCGACTTTTAAGTGCTGGTCTTGCTGAAAGTATTAAGATGGCTGCAACATTCAATAGATATTTATTTGAATTAATTAAATATTCAAATAACTTAATAGATAATATCGATGAGATAATTGTTGAATCATTAAAGATAAAAGGCTTTGTTGTAGAAAATGATCCATATGAAAAAAATTTAAGAAGAGTTTTAAACTTTGGTCATACAATTGGTCATGGTATAGAGTCTAGTTTAAATGGAAAGCTTTATCATGGTGAATGCGTAGGACTTGGAATGTTATATTTTTGTAGTAAAGGTGTTAAAGAAGAACTTATAGAAGTCCTTGATAAATATAATCTTCCTACAAGTTATGAATTTGATAAAGAATTGGCATTTAAGTATATTACAATGGATAAAAAATCAATAGGAGATTTTATAAAAATAGTATATTGTGAAAGTATTGGTGCCTTTGAAATTTTGAAAATCAATAAAGATGAAATAAAAAAACTATTAGGAGGGTCTAATGAGCAATTCAATCGGTAAAAGTGTAGTACTAACATTATTTGGTGAAAGCCATGGGCCATATATTGGTGTAGTAATAGATGGACTTTCTGCTGGAATTAAAGTTGATGAAGAATTTATTAATCTACAACTTGCAAAAAGAAGACCAACTCTTGCTATTGAGACTTCACGTGTTGAAAAGGACCATTATGAAATTATAAGTGGAGTTATGAATGGTTATACAACTGGAATGCCTTTATGTATAATTATTCCCAATGAAAATACAAGAAGTGCTGACTATGATAAAAACTATGGACTTGCAAGACCATCTCATGCTGACTATGTAGCTCATATGAAATATAATGGTTTTGAAGATTATCGTGGTGGAGGCCATTTTTCTGGTCGTCTTACTGCTGGGATTGTTGCTGCAGGTGCAATTTGTATTGATGCGTTAAAGAAAAAGAACATCTTAATTGGTACGCATATCTTAAAATGTGGTAAAGTAAAAGATACAAATTTCAATGATGTAGAAGAAGAAATTAAATTAATTAATAATAAAGACTTTCCTGTAATTAGTAATTGTGAAAAAGAAATGGCTGATGAAATCTTTAGAGTTAAAATGGATAACGATTCTATTGGTGGAATAATTCAAACTGCTATTTGTAATTTACCTGTTGGTCTTGGAGAACCATGGTTTGATTCATTTGAAGGAATTATTTCTAATGCTTTATTCTCAATCGGTGGAATTAAGGGAGTTGAATTTGGTGCAGGTTTTGGTTTTGCTGATTTAACTGGTTCAACTGCTAATGATGCTTTTACATATAAAGCAGGTAAAGTTGTAACTAAAACAAATAATTCTGGTGGTATTAATGGTGGAATCACAAATGGAATGCCAGTAGTTTTTAATGCAGTAGTTAAACCTACGCCATCAATTTCAAAACCACAAGAAACAATTGATTTTATAAATGAAAAAGATGCAACACTTGAGATTGTTGGCCGTCATGATCCAGCAATTATTCGAAGAATTTGTATTGTTGTAACAAGTTTAGTTGCGGTTGTGGTTTGTGATATTTTAGCACAAACTTATGGTAAAGATTATCTAAGATAGGGTGAAATTTATGAAATATGGACTTATCGGTGAAAAATTAGGACATAGTTTCTCAAAAGAAATTCATGAAATGATTGGATATTATAAATACGAAATACATGAAGTAGCAAAAAATGATATTGATCAATTCATGAAAGAAAAAGATTTCGTGGGTATTAATGTTACTATTCCTTATAAAGAAACAGTTATCCCTTATTTGGATAATATTTCTCCACAAGCTGCATCAATTGGAGCTGTTAATACAATAATTAATATTGATGGTAAGCTATATGGACATAATACTGACTATTTTGGTATGCTTGCGCTAATTAAGAAAAATAATATTGATTGTAAAGATAAAAAAGTATTAATATTAGGTACTGGTGGTACTAGTAAAACTGCTTATGCAGTCGTAAAAGATCTTGGAGCAAGTATTATTTTAAAAGCATCAATAAATAATGAAGAAGGTACAATTACTTATGAAGAGGCTGTAAATATTCATAATGATGCAGAAGTTATAATCAATACTACACCAGTTGGAATGTATCCAAATAATGATGGATGTATAATAGATCTTTCTAAATTTAAAAATTTAGTGGGACTAATTGATGTAGTTTATAATCCATTAAGAACAAACCTTGTATTAAATGCTAAAAATTTAAACATTCCATCAGAAGGTGGGCTTTATATGCTTGTTGGACAAGCTGTTTATGCGTGTGGGTTATTTTTAGATAAAGAAATTGATCTAAGTGTTATTGATAAAATTTATAACAAATTAAAAACTGATAAAGAAAATATCGTTTTAATTGGAATGCCATCAAGTGGAAAAACAACTATAGGTAAAATATTAAGTGAAAAACTAAATAAAACATTAGTTGATACTGATAGTTTAATTGTTGACAAAATTGGCATGAGTATTGCTGATTATATGAAAAATCATACGGAAAAAGAATTTAGGGATATTGAAACTATTTGTGTTAAAGAAGCTGCTAAAATGTCATCAGTTGTCATCGCAACAGGTGGTGGAGCTATATTAAGAAGTGAAAATGTTAAAGCACTTAAACAAAATGGTAAATTATATTTCTTAAAACGAAGTTTAGAACTTCTTACACCGACTACTTCTCGTCCTTTTTCAAGTGATGCAGAATCATTAAAGAAACGATATATCGAAAGACTTCCAATTTATGAAAGTGTATGTGATGTATGTGTTGATAATAATGATGAAATTAGTTTAGCAGTTGAAGATATAATAGGAGATCAAAAATGAAATTATTAGTCTTAAATGGTCCTAATTTAAATTTTATTGGGATTAGAGAACCAGAAATTTATGGAAAAGAAACATATAATGATTTATGTGAATTTATTAAAGATTACGCAAATAAAAATAATATTGAAATTGAAATTAAGCAATCAAATCATGAAGGATTTTTAGTTGATTATATTCATCAAGCGTATTTTGATAAAGTTGATGGGATTATTATTAATCCTGGTGCTTATACGCATACAAGCATTGCGTTACTTGATGCAATTAAAAGTGTAAGTATTAAAACAATTGAAGTTCATTTATCAGATGTTACTAAAAGAGAAGATTTTAGACAAGTTAGTTATTTAAGAAGTGCTTGTGTAAAATCAATTATGGGAAAAGGATTCAATGGTTATATAGAAGCTATTGATTATTTCTTAGGTAAATAAAAAATTTAAAAATTAATTAAGATAAGGAGGATCTATGAAAAAACGTATTAATATATCAACAGCATCAGGAACAGTTATAGCTCCTCCATCAAAGAGTTATGCTCATCGTATTTTAATAAGTGCTGCACTTTCAGAACAAGATTGTACAATTAATAATGTGGAATTATCTAATGATGTTATCGCAACTTTAAACTGTTTGAATGCTCTTGGAATAAGTTATGAGTATGATGAAGAGTTTAAAAGTTTAAGTTTATATAACAATTTAGATAAAAAAGATGTTTTTGATTGTATTGAAAGTGGTAGTACACTAAGATTTATGATTCCGATTGCTCTTGTGAAAAATGGTTATGCTGAATTTATTGGTACTAAAAGATTACTTGAACGAGGGCTTGGCATTTATGAAGAAATTTTTGATTTACAAGGCATTAAGTATATTAAAGATGAAACATCAATTATAGTAACAGGTAGTTTAATACCTGGTAATTATAAAGTATTAGGTAATGTTAGTAGTCAGTTTATAAGTGGTTTATTATTTAGTTTACCATTATTAGACGGTGATAGTGTAATTGAGATTATTCCTCCTATTGAAAGCATTAATTATATAAAAATAACAATTGATGTTTTAAAAAGATTTGGAGTTATGATTGAAGATGATTTATCTAATAATAGACTTTATATAAAAGGTCAACAAAAATACTTAAGTATTAATACATTTATTGAAGGAGATTATTCTAATGCTGCCTTTTTAGCTGCTTTTAATTATTTAGATGGTAGTGTTATAATAAATGGACTAAACGAGGAATCACTTCAAGGCGATAAAATATATCAAACATATTTTAAAATGTTAAATGATTTAGATATGCCAACAATTGATATTTCTAATGCAATCGATTTAGGGCCAATTTTATTTGTAATGGCTGCTTTAAAAAATGGAGCTAAGTTTACTGGTACAAAGCGTTTACAAATAAAAGAAAGTGATCGTGTCAAATGTGTTTGTGATGAACTTGCTAAATTTGGGGTAAGAACAGCAATTGGAGATAACTATTGTATAATCTATAAAGATGAGTTATCTAAACCTGATTGCGAAATATCATCACACAATGATCATCGCTTAGTTATGGCATTTACAGTAATGTTATCAAAATTTGGTGGTATAATTGATAATATAGAGGCTGTTAATAAGAGTTTTCCTACTTTTTTTGAAGTAGTAAAATCACTTGGAATTGAGGTGCAGGATGAATAATTTACATAATAAGAAAATCTTAATTGTAGGTCTTGGATTAATTGGTGGGTCATATGCAAGTGCTCTTAGTAATAAAGGTTATTATGTTGGAGCAGTAACAAAAGATGAATCATCAATTGAATATGCTTTAAAACATAATATTATAAAAGAAGGTATGACTACTCCTACAAAAGAGTTTATTGAAAAATATGATTTTGTAGTATTTGCGTTATATCCTAAAATTTTTGTAGAATGGATTGAAAATTATCAAGATTACTTAAAAAGTGGAATAGTTATTACCGATGTAACAGGGATTAAGTCTGAGATAGTTTATAAAATTCAAACAATCTTGCGAAAAGATATTGAGTTTATTCCGGCTCATCCAATGGCAGGTCGTGAAGTATATGGTGTTGAAAATAGCGACCCTAATCTTTTTAAGGGAGCAAACTATATTATTACTCCAACATCAGAGAATACAGAAAGAGCAATTATTCTTGCGAAAGAGTTGGGTGAAATTTTAGAATTTAAGACCATTTCTATTCTTTCACCTGAAGAACACGATGAAATGATTGGATTTTTATCACAACTTACACACTGTATAGCAGTATCATTAATGACCTGTAAAGATTCAAGATATTTAGTGGATTATACTGGTGACTCATTTAGAGATTTAACTAGAATAGCAAAAATAAATGAGAATATGTGGAGTGAGTTGTTTTTAATGAATAAAAACCAATTATTATCACAAATGGATTTATTTTTAAAACAATTTAAAGAACTTCGTGATGCTCTTGCAAAAGAGGATGAAGAAAGAATGAAAGAAATTATGCGACTTTCTACAGAACGAAGAAAGTATTTTGACAAATAGGAGAGTGACTAATATGAATATGAATTTTAAAAGAAAATTACCAATCCCTAAAGAGATAAAAGAAATGTATCCTGTTTCGGAAGAAGGACTATTAGCTAAAGAAAAGAACGATAAAGAAATTGCAAAAATTTTTACTGGTGAAAGTGATAAACTTTTACTTGTAATTGGTCCTTGCTCTGCTGATAGAGAAGATGCAGTTATAGAATACATTTATAGACTTAGAAAAATACAAGATCAAGTATCTGATAAGATTGTAATTGTTCCACGTATTTATACAAATAAACCACGTACAACTGGAGCTGGATATAAAGGAATGTTACATCAACCTAATCCTAATAAAGATTCAGATATGTTAAAGGGATTAATTTCAATTAGAAAACTTCATATGAGAGCTTTAAATGAAACAGGTTTTTCTTGTGCTGATGAAATGCTATATCCTGAAAATCACCGTTATTTAAACGATTTATTATCATATGTTGCAGTAGGTGCAAGAAGTGTTGAAAACCAAGGACATCGTTTAACTGCAAGTGGAATTGATATTCCTGTAGGTATGAAAAATCCTACTGGAGGAGATATTTCGGTAATGCTTAATTCTATTAGAGCTGCTCAAGGAAGTCATACATTCTTATATCGTGGATGGGAAGTAGAAAGTAGTGGTAATCCTTTATCGCATGCAATCCTTCGTGGTTATGTAGATGAAAGAGGACATAGTCATCCTAATTATCACTATGAAGATTTACAAGCGTTATCTGAAATCTATACTGAAAAAGATTTTCAAAATCCTGCGTTAATTATAGACTGTAACCATGCAAATTCTGGTAAAAAATACGATCAGCAAGTTCGTATTGCAAAAGAAGTTTTACATAGCACAAGACATTCAGAAGATATTAAAAAACTTGTAAAAGGATTTATGATTGAATCATATTTAGTGGATGGATGTCAAAAACCAACTGATGGAGTATATGGTAAATCAATTACAGATCCATGTCTTGGATGGGAAAAAACCGAAAAACTAATTTTTGATATTGCGGAACTTAGAAAATAGTAATGAAACTTAATTAATTAAAGTAAGAGTATAAAGGGGCTATAGTCCCTTTTTTATTTTAAAAAATTTAATTTAGAGGTGTTTATAATAAAAAAATAATTTATAATACGATTACTTGCATAAAAAATGATTTTGTGGTATAATAAGAAACGTATAGAAATTATTAAAAAGTTATTAAATCTCCCTAATATTTAGGGTGTTTATATAAATAATTTAAATACATAAAATGAATAATACGAAAAGGAGAATGAAAAAATGGCACCAATTTGGGCATTAATTCTTTCTATTGTATTATCACTTGGTGTAGGTGCTCTTGTAGCAGGTTACTTAATGTTTAATAAAGGTAAAGAACAAGGAAAAACAATTGTTGAGCAAAAGTTTGAACAATTAGGTAAAGATGCTACAAAGATTATTGATGATGCAAAAGCAGAAGGAGATAAAATTAAAAAAGAACTTATCTCTGAAGGTAAAGCAGAAGTTGCTTCATTAAAGAAAGAGCATGAACAAGAAGTACGTGAAAAGAAAGCTGAACTACAAGAAGAAGCTAAAAAATTAGAACGTCGTGAAAATAGTTTAGACAATCGCTCTGTAAATCTAGATAAACGTGAAAGTAATTTAGAACAAAAAGAAAATAAACTTGAACAACGAATTGCTGATATTGAAAAACGTAGTGATAAGATAGAAGAATTAATTCAAGAACAAGAAAAGAAATTAATGGAAATCGCTGGTTATTCTCAAGATGAAGCTAGACAAATCGTTATGGCACGTCTTGAAGAAGAAATGCATATGGAAATGGCTCTATATGTAAAAGAAGAAGTTGAAAAAGCTAAGTATGAAGCTACTCGTAAATCACAAGTAATTTTAGCTAATGCTATTCAACAATATGCAAATGAAACAATTTCTGAAAAGACTGTTTCAGTTGTTGCACTTCCTAATGATGATATGAAAGGTAGAATCATTGGTCGTGAAGGACGTAATATTAGAACTATTGAGCAAGTTACAGGTGTTGATTTAATTATTGATGATACACCAGATTCAGTAGTAATTTCATGTTTTGATCCAATCAGAAGAGAAATTGCTCGTCGTACACTTGAAATCTTAGTTACTGATGGTCGTATTCAACCACCTAGAATTGAAGAAGTATTCCAACGTTGTACTAAAGATATTGAAAATGAAATTCGTGAAGAAGGTGAAAAAGCTGTATTCGAAGTTGGTATCGGTAAGATTCACCCTGAACTTGTTAAGTTAATTGGTAAAATGCATTTTAGAACAAGTTATGGTCAAAATGTATTATTCCACGCAAAAGAAGTTGCATTTTTAGCTGGTAAGATGGCTGCTGAAATCGGTGAAGATGAAATTCTTGCACGTCGTGCAGGTTTACTTCACGATATTGGTAAAGCTACTGACCATGAACAAGAAGGTAGCCACGTTGAAATCGGGGTTGAAATTGCAACTAAATTTAGAGAACATCCAACTATTATTGATTCAATTGCTTCTCACCATGGTGATAAAGAAGCTGAAACTGTTATTGCACATTTAGTTGCAGCAGCTGATACTTTAAGTGCTGCTCGTCCAGGTGCAAGAAGCGAATCACTTGATAACTACATCAAACGTCTTGAACAATTAGAAACATTATCTAAAGAATTCAAGGGTGTTGATAAAACTTATGCTTTACAAGCAGGACGTGAAGTAAGAATTATTGTTAAGCCTGAAGAAATTACAGATGCTGAAGCACACTTACTAGCACGTAATATTAAAAATAAAATTGAGCAATCTATGAATTATCCTGGTACAATCAAAGTAACTGTTATCAGAGAAACTAGAGTTCAAGAGGTAGCTCGTTAGAAAGATTTAAAACAAATGAAAATTTTAATCATTGGAGACATTTATTCAAATAGTGGTCGCTTAATGATTGAAAAGTATTTACCTAAAGTGAGGGAAAAGTACAATATTAATTTCATTGTTGCAAATGGAGAAAATATCGCTCATGGTAATGGTATCACTGAGCGATATTATCATTTTCTACTAGATCAACATGTAAATGTTGTTACAATGGGAAATCATACTTGGGGTAATGCTGAAATCTTTAAGTTTATTAATGATGCGAAAGTGCTTGTTAGACCACTTAACTATCCTGAAGGAACACCTGGTGTTGGATATGTAACAGTTAAATATAACCAGTTATCTATTACAGTATTTCAAGTATTAGGTAGAACATTTATTAATCAAGCACTTGATTGCCCTTTCCAAACTACTGAAAAGTTACTAAAAGAAGTTAAAAGTGATATTTATATTTGTGATTTTCATGGTGAAGCGACTAGTGAAAAAATTGCATATGGCTATCATTTCGATGGAAGAGTAAATATCATTGTTGGTACTCATACTCATGTACAAACTAATGATGCAAGAGTTTTAAATAATGGGACAATGTATATGACAGATCTTGGAATGACAGGTTCTTTAGATGGTGTAATTGGTGTTGAACCGGATGGAATTATTAAGAAGTTCTTAACTGGTATGCCAGTAAGACATAACCCAATGGAAAAGGGACATAAACAATTTTGTGGATTAGTTGTTGAAATTGATGAGAAAACGCGTAAAGTGACAAAGTACGACATTATAAATATGGTAGAATAGTAATGTAAGGCAAAATATGCAAAAGAAATTTACTAGGGGGTACCATAAAAATGGAAGTATTAAAAGTTTCATCTAAATCAAAGCCAAGTTCAGTTGCAGGAGCACTTGCTAATGCATTTCGTGAACGTCCAACAGTTGAAATCCAAGCAGTAGGAGCTGGATCTTTAAATCAAGCGATCAAAGCTATTGCTATTGCAAGAGGATATGTTGCACCAACAGGAAAAGACTTGGTTTGCGTTCCAGCATTTAGTGATATTATTATTGATGGAGAAGAACGTACAGCTATTAAACTTATTGTTGAAGCAAGAAAATAAGTTGGCAATGCCAACTTTTTTAAAAAAATAGAGGAAGTAATTATGAATTTACCAACATTATATACTGAAAGACTAATCATTCGTCCTCTTGCAGTTAGTGATGCAGAAGATATGTTTGAGTACGCAAAAACAAATCTTGTAGGTCCTAAAGCAGGTTGGGCACCGCACATTAATATAAATGAAACATATACGATTCTTCGTAATATGGTTTTGTTTAAACCGCAATATGAACTTGGTAATTGGGCAATTGTTGATCGTACTAATAATAAAATGATTGGAACAATTGAACTGTATAATTATATTCCTGGTTTTAAAGCCGAGCTTGGTTATGCACTAAATCCAATGTATTGGGGACAAGGAATTGTGTATGAAGCAGGGTTAAAAGTATTTGAATTTGGGTTCAATAATTTAGAACTTAAACGAATTGAAGCTGGAACATTCCTTGATAACTATCAAAGTCAAAGAGTTTGTGAAAAACTTGGAATGTTAAGAGAGGGAGTTCAAAGAAATGGTTATATTAGATATGACGGAGTTATATTTGATAAAGTTATGTATGGTATAACAGTTGAAGAGTATAGGGAATTTATTAAGAAACATTAGAAAGAATAATTTATATGAAAAAAGATATTAATTATATAAATATACAAGAACCATCTATGAAAGAAGCCCGCAAAAGAAGAGGTGCTGAAGTTTTAATTAATAATTTTATTTTAGAACCTAAGTATATTAATCTTGGAGCTGGTAAGAAATATTTGCTTAAGACGTATGGATGTCAAGGTAATCTTGCTGATAGTGAAAAGATTGCTGGTATTTTGGAAATGATGGGATACGTTGAAACAAATGATGAATTAAATGCAGATTTTGTTCTTTTTAATACTTGTGCGATTCGAGAAAATGCTGAAGAAAGAGTATTTGGTGAAATTGGAAGATTTGAAAAATTTAGAAAAAAGAATCCAAATATGCTAATCGGTATTTGTGGATGTATGCCACAAGAAGAGCGTACAGTTAATAAAATAAAAAAGACTTATCCTCATATTAATATTGTTTTTGGGACACATAATATCGCGGAACTTCCAAAGTTTTTATATAATGCAATTATTGAACAAGAAAAAACTTTAGAAGTATTATCAATTGAAGGACATATTTATGAAGATGTTCCGGTAAAAAGAGATCACCCTAAAAAAGCATGGGTGAATATTATGTTTGGATGTGATGAATTCTGTACCTATTGTATCGTGCCTTACACAAGAGGTAAAGAAAGATCACGTCGTCCAGAAGCAATTATTGAAGAAGTTAAAGAACTTGCAAATCAAGGTTACGTTGAAGTAACTTTACTTGGTCAAAATGTTAATGCTTATGGTAAAGATTTAAAAGACATAAATTATACATTTGCTGATCTTTTAAAAGATTTAAATAAGATTGATATTAAGAGAATTCGTTTTACAACATCTCACCCAAGAGATTTAGACGATGCAACAATCGATGCTATGGCACTAGGTGGAAATATCATGCCACATCTTCACTTACCTGTTCAATCTGGTAATAATAGAGTATTAAAGAAAATGAATCGTAAGTATACTCGTGAAGAATATTTAGAAAAAATTAAGAAATTAAAAGAAAAAGTTCCTGGCATTAGTATTACTACTGATATTATTGTTGCTTTTCCTGGTGAAACAGAGGAAGAATTTAATGATACGCTAACTTTAGTAGATGAAGTAGAATATGAAGGAGCTTATACATTTATTTATTCTCCTCGTGAGGGAACTCCAGCTGCAACATATGAAAACCTTCTAACAGATGAAGAAAAACACCAAAGATTAAATCAATTAAACGAAAGAATTAATGCAGGTTTCTTAAAAGGTAGACTTCGTTTTGAAGGTAGTGTTGTAGAAGTGTTGGTTGATGGACCAAGTAAGAATAATCCTAATATGATGACCGGATATACTCCACATAATATGTTAGTTAACTTTGAAGCACCAAATGTAAAAGTTGGTGATTTAGTTAATGTTAAAATAGTAAAAGCTTATTCATGGCATTTATTAGGTGAATTGATAAAGTAATTAAAGTGGTATTTTGATACCACTTTTTTTATTATATTTTAAAATTAGTTGTATTTATTTTTTATGTAAACGTTTTTGTTACTTTATTACTTTACTTCGGTAAAGTAATAAAGTATAATGTTGGTATAAATTGAAAGGAAAAGATAATATGAAAAAAATATTAACATTAATTATTGTTTTAATATTAGGATTTTTTGTTGTAGGATGCAAGGATGAAAAATTAAAATTTGGAAAAGAACTTGTAAAAGTAGATGGAATGATTGATATTCTAACAGAATTACAGTCAAAAAATAGTGATGTAGGTGTAATGGATTCAATTATGGCAGGATATTATATTAATAAACAATATTCTGAAAAATTAATGATTGTACCTAATTTAGAATTATCAGATGAGAAATATGGTATAGCAGCAAGAAAAGATGGTGCATACACTGCTAAAATGATTAGTAAAACAATTATTGAATTATACAAAGATGGTACAGTTCAAAATATTGCAAATAAATATGGGTTAATTGAATCACTTGCGATAGATGAAAATACAAATATTGATTTAAGTGATGAAACAGGAAAAGCTGATTTTGATAAAATAATTAAAAATGGTACTTTAGTAATTGGGTATACAATATTTGCACCTATTGCTTATGAAGAAGAAAATGAATTGATTGGTTTTGATATTGATTTGGCTAAGGCTGTTTGTAATAAACTTGGTGTTGAAGTAAAATTCCAATTAATTAATTGGGATACTAAAGTATTTGAACTAGAAAGTGGAGCAATTGACGTTATTTGGAATGGAATGACAATTACAGATGAATTAAAAGAAAATACATCTTTATCAATTCCTTATTTAAAGAATAAACAAGTTGCAGTAATTAGAGTAGAAGATGCAGAAAAATATAAAACAACAGATGATATGTCTAAAGCTATTATTGTAGTTGAAAAAGGTAGTGCAGGACAATTATGTGTTGAGAATAAATAAAGGGAAATAGTATTATGGAATTTATAAATGTAACATTAGATTTACTAATGGGATTTGGTAAAACAGTTTTGATCTTTTGTTTAGTTTTAATTTTATCATTACCTTTAGGACTTCTTGTTACATTTGGTTCTATGAGTAAAATTAAAATTTTAAAAGAAGTTGTTCGTAAGATTGTATGGATTATTCGAGGTACTCCTTTACTACTTCAAGTAATAATCGTATATTATGGACCAGGGCTATGGTTAAATCTATCAATTAGAAATTTTAGATTTGGTGCAGTTATAATCGCATTTGTAATAAATTATGCTTGTTATTTTTCTGAAATATATCGTGGTGGAATTGAAAGTATTCCTAAAGGTCAATATGAAGCAGGATATGTTTTGGGACTAAGTAAAAGTGAAACTTTTTTTAAAATTATCTTTCCCCAAGTATTTAAAAGAATTTTACCAGCAATATCAAATGAAATAATTACTTTAGTCAAAGATACCTCTTTAGCAAGAGTTATTGCAATGGAAGAATTAGTACAAGCAGCTGAAGAGATTATGGCGACAAAGGGTATTCTTTGGCCGTTATTATATACTGGTGTTTTTTACTTATTCTTTAGTGCAATACTTACTAAGATATTTGAAAAAATGGAAAGTAAATTAAATTATTATAGGTAGGAACATATATGAGTTATATAGAAGTATCAAATTTTTCAAAGGCTATTAATGGCGAATTTATTATCCAAGATATAAATTTCAAATTAGAACAAGGCGAGGTTTTGGTAATTCTTGGAAAAAGTGGTGCTGGTAAAACAACACTAGTTAGAAACTTAAATTTATTAGATTTACCTGATAGCGGTAGACTTGACATTGATGGTGAAATGGTGTATAATTCAAATGAATTGGTCATTTCTAACAAAGAATTACAAAAAAGACATAAATTAATGGGGCTTGTTTTTCAGTCATTTAATTTATTTCCCCAATATACAGTATTAGAAAATGTTGCGTTAGCTCTAAGACTAAATAATAAAAAGAAAATATCCGAATTTAAGAAAAAAAATAAGAATAGAAAAGAAATATTAGATTTCCGTAAAAAACTTGATGAAGATGTTTTTAATAAAGCTTCTAAAATTTTAAATGACTTGGGGTTAGATGAGAAGTTAAATAGTTATCCTTATCAATTATCTGGTGGCGAGCAACAGCGTACTGCTATAGCGAGGGCTTTAATTTTAAATCCCAAAGTTCTTTGTTTTGATGAACCTACTAGTGCACTTGATCCAGGTTTAACAAAAGAAGTTGTTTCAGTAATAAATGAATTAAAAAATAAGAAACAAACAATGATTATTATCACTCATGAGATTGATTTCGCAATGCAAGTTGCAGATAAAATCATAGTAATGGATCAAGGAAGAATTATTGAAGAAAAGGTGAATTACCATGAATAATAAAACTCCATCAAAAGATTTAATAAAAGCAATCTTGCAAATTGAAACAGAAGATGAATGTATAGCTTTCTTAAATGATATTTGTACAATTCAAGAACTTGAAAAATTAGATCAAAGATTACAAGCTGCTATGTTATTACTTGATAATCAAACATATGAAAAGGTTATTGAAAAAACAAAAATTTCTTCAACAACTTTAAGTAGGGTTTCTAGATGTATAAGATATGGTGATGGTGGATATAAAAAGATTATTGAAAAGATGGATAAAAAATAAATAATATAATAAAAAAACTACTGTTTTAAATGAAACAGTAGTTTTTTATTTTAAAATTATTGATTTATAAATCTTTTTAAGAATTCTTTTGTTCTTTGTTCTTTTGGATTATCAAATAGTTCAGCTTTGATTCCAATTTCTGCAATGACACCATCAGCCATAAATATTACTCTGTCACTAATTTCTTTTGCGAAGGCCATTTCATGTGTAACAATAATTAAAGTCATCCCAAGTGATTTCAAACTCTTAATGATATCTAAAACTTCACCAACCATTTCAGGGTCAAGTGCGCTTGTTGGTTCATCAAATAAGATTACTTTAGGATTCATACAAAGAGCTCTAGCTATTGCAACCCTTTGTTTTTGCCCACCTGAAAGTCTTTTCGTATCTGCATAGATAAAATCCGTAAGTCCTACTTGTTCTAAATAACGTTTAGCAGTTTTTTCAGCTTCAGTTTTAGTTCTTTTTAAAACTTTAATTTGTGCTATCGTGCAGTTGTCCAAAACGTTCATATTTTCAAATAGGTTAAATGATTGAAACACCATTCCAATTTCTTTTCTTATTTCATCGGTATTTGTATTACGATCAACAATATCTTTATCTTCAAAATAAATATTACCACTAGTAGGATATTCTAATAGATTTATACATCTAAGTAATGTACTTTTTCCACTACCAGAAGAACCTATTATTGAAATAACTTCTCCTTTATAGATGTCCAAGTCTACTCCTTTTAATACTTCAAGTTTTCCAAAGTATTTATATAAGTTTTTGATTTGAATTATTTTTTCATTCATATTATCACCTAATTTGAACTTGGAAGTGGTTTAGATACTAGATTCATTTTCTTTTCTAGTAGACCAAGTAATTTTGAGATACCAAATGTTAAGCATAGGTAGACGATTGCAGCGATGAATATTGCGTCATTACTAGCATTCTTACCATTGATTGAATCAATAACGAAGAATAAATCCATAACACTAATAACACTTAATACTGATGTATCTTTAATGTTAATGATGAATTCATTACAAATAGCAGGAAGTGAATTTTTAATACCTTGAGGAAGAATAATGTGAATCATTGCTTGAGCGCGAGTCATACCAAGGCTTCTTGCAGCTTCCATTTGACCTTTGTTTAAAGCTTCTATTCCACCACGAAGTACTTCTGTTAAATATGCAGTTGTATTTAGACTAACTGTGATAAAACCAGCTACTCCTACTGATAGGATTTGATTTAATACTGTTTGATCAACATTAAATATTCCGGCTAAGATACCAGGTAAGAAGTAGTAAATAATGATTGCTTGAACCATCATTGGTGTTCCTCTAAATACAGTAACGTATGTTTGAACAAAGATGTTTCCAATTTTCTTTAAGAAAGCAACTAATTCATTATCCTTTGGTGTTACTTCTAATGTTCTAAGTGTAATAAATAATAAACCTAGAATTAACCCTACAACAGTACCAGCCATACTTAGCCATAAAGTCGTCCATATCCCTTTTAGAATAGATTGATAGTTCTTTATACAAAGATATGAGATTCTTACTCCAAGTGGATCCAAAGATGTAGGTCTTTTGATAAGGTTAGATGCTGCAATAAAACTTCTAACGATACCAAGTAATAATATATCAGCGACAACTAAACAAAATACTAAAACAGTAATTGCGTAAAAAATTCTTTTTATTAATTGATTTTTATATATTGTAATAAAAATAGTTTCTAGAATTATCAAAAGTGAACTTATCCCTATTAGGATATAAGAAGAGACATTAGAATTAAAGATTCTAACACCACTTAAATCCTTTGATGTTGCAATTATAATTCCATATATTAGTGAAATAATTGCACAAACATAAAAGAAACAATTTTCATATTTTCCTTTATGATTAAAAAACTTCATATTATTCAGCATTACGAGCGATAGCTTGATCCATTAAAGCATTTCTATCTGCTTCACTAACATTATTTAAAACTTCATTGATTTTTGTTTGAAGATCTTGATTTCCTTTTTTAACAGCGATAGCAACACATACATCTTCTGCAGAAACATTAAATCCAGAAGTAAGTTTAATATATGTTAAATCAGGATTAGTTTCAACTACACCTTTAGCAACTGGTTCTTCTAAAATAGTGATATCAGCTCTTTTTGCTTTAATACTTGTAATAATAGTTGGAACATCTGCAAGTGGAGTTAAATGATTAACACCTACTAGTTGATCAATTAAACTATCATATAATGTTTCAATTTGACCAACAACATTAGCACCTGCAAAGTCGTTTAATGTTTCCCCGTTTACATACTTAGAATTACTTTCCATCACTAAAACATGAGTAGATCTGTAGTATGCAGCAGTGAAATCAACATTTGTACGTCTATCTTCTGTGTCACTCATACCAGCAATAATGGCATCAATTTGTCCAGCTTGTAATGCAGGGATTAAACCGTCCCATTCGATAGCTTTAATTACTAAACGATAGTCTAATGCATCAGCAATTTTTTTAGCCATTTGAACATCATATCCTTCTGCATAGAAACTTGTTCCATCAATTGGATAATTTGTATCAGATTTTACATTCTCAGTCCAGTTAAAAGGTGCATAGGCACATTCCATACCAACTGTAAATGTAGGACGGTTGTCCTGTTCGTTAGGTTTATTACAACTTGTAATAATTGTAAGTGATACGATCATCACGATAAGTGATAAAAATTTTGTAATAGTTTTCATAAATATTTCTCCTTGCATATATAAATTAATAAAACAAAAAAAGCGTTCTAGACGCTTTTTTAATACAATATAATAGATATTTGTATTAGCGCCTCTACTTGCGTAGGAGTGTTATAGATATTTTCTATAACCCCATAAACTAAATATGCCTATTTAATTTATTCGGCGATGATTACCTTTCCCATTAGTTCATAGCATGCCTGCTCCCTAAGGTACTAATTTACATCGCAACCTCTAATCTATATAAACTTTTTTTGTTACTAATATTATACTACTTTTTTCATTATAATAATATTAATATGCAATAAAATATTTATGAAATAAATTATTAATTTTATCATATAATGATATTGAACAGAAAATAAAATTATTTTTGTTTTAACTTTCTCTTTGTCACACTCATGATTAATTTAGAATATATTATAATAAGGAGGGATGAAGAGTGAATGATGTTCGTGAAATTGTAACACGTGCGGTCCTAGCAAAAGGAAGAAAAAAATTTAAACTAAAAGAAACTGTTTTAGTAGATTCAGATGTTAGTAGTGTTTTAGGCTGTTGGATTATTAATCATCAGTTTAAGACTGAATTAAATGGTAAAGAAGTAGTTGTTGAAGGAACATTTGAAAATAATATTTGGTATTCTGCTGATGATAATTCTAGAACAGAAGTTGCAAGGTCAACTACTGAATATCGCGATGTTGTAAAAGTAAAAGAAGTATTAAATGATAATATTAGTGATCACTGTGATGTTGTTGCAAGAATTTTACAACAACCTACATGTACTAATGCGCTAATTACAAATGAAGGCATTGAAATTGATGTTGTATTTGAAGTATTAGTAGAAGTAATTGGCGAAACTAAGATGATGGTTAATGTTGTAAACTGTAATCAACAAGATGATGATTTAGATATGTTAGAAAATGAAATTAATGAAGATTTTTTAGGAAGTAGGTAATAATTAATGACATTTCACATTGTTAGAATGGATGAAAAAATTGAAAAAATTGCGCTTAATTATCAACTTGATATTGAAGAGATTAAAGAATATAATAAGTATATTAAGGATTGGAATCATTTAATTCCTGGAACTAAACTTAGACTTCCAGAAATTTCAAATGTTTTAAATGAAGAACTTGATAATTATGAGCCATTTATTGAAGAATATTATCCAAAACTTTCTAATAATTACTCTAATTATTCTTCAGTTGATAATGATGTAGAAATGGTAAGTACAGTGGAAGAAAATAATGATACTAAACAAGATAAAAATGTTAAACAAGTTGAACAAACTTTAGTATTACCAAAAAGTAATACATATTACCCATATCAAAACTATTATTTTAATTATC
>JAZSIL010000043.1:0-8890 GCA_045533785.1 Bacilli bacterium | reverse complement strand
ATACTATTATTTTTTATAATAAACGCAACAATCGAAATATATTTATTACTATAATTTACATATCGAATATCACTAAAAGAAATATTAGTGCCAATTAAACATAAATAATTTTCGATGTCTGCGAAAATAAACATTTTGAGGCTCTTAGCGTGCTTAAAATTTAAAAAGTATATATTTATATTTGAATAAAATTTTCGTTGCTGTAATAAAAGAAAAAGCCTTAATGCAATCGCAAAAAGGCTCTATTTATAGGAATGTACTAAGATTATATCAAAACTATTATAACTAATATTAGTCCGACTAAAGAACCACTTATAGTAGCTATAAGATCTTTAACATCTTTAGTATGATTTATATGATACCCATCATATATTTCTTTTATAATACCAGCACCAAAACCACAAGTTAAGCTTGCAATAACACCCCCGTAGAAGGAATGAGTGCATAAGTATACTATATCTCCTGTAATTTGTGTTATTAAAAGACCTACAACAAAATGAAGTATAAGATCTTTACGAATACTAGCAATGTAATTAAATATTTTTTCCATAATTTTATTTTTTAATATATAAACCACAATAACAAGTTTTATCTTGTAAATAAGCACTACAAGGACATTGATCGTGTCCTACTCTATCTATAACATGAGTAGGACAATGTCCGTGATTATTATCTAATTTTCTAAGAACGTCATTTACATGATTATCATTAGGATTTAAATCAAATCCTGGAATTCTAATAATTTTAATTTCAGTAGCCATATTATTTATCGTATTTATTTTTATTCATTTTAGCAATTCTTTCTTTACTTTTAATATCTTCAAGTTTAACTTGTCTGTCTGCAGCTTTATTATACATATCAGATTGAAGTTTAGCTCTATCAAGTTCTAATTTATTTTGAGATAATCTAGTTTTATTATCTTCAGCTAAAGCAGCTAATCTATCTCTAGCTTCATTATTTTCACCAGGAGCTAATAAACTCATATCTACATCAATATATTTAAGTTGCATTTCATATTGATACTTTAGAGCTTCAGTTTGTCTATCTTGTTCACCTTTAGCTTGAATTTCTGCAAGTTTATTTTGAAGTTCTTCTTGTTTTAGCATTTGTTCAGCTTGTTGCATTTGTTGCTCATGTTGTTGTTTTAAAGCAGTAAATTTATTAATAGCTGCTTGTATTTGAGTAACATTATTACCAGTAATAGCAGCAAGAGCCATATCTAAATCTCCATTTTGTGCAGCACTAAAAGCCCATTGACGTAGTTGTTGAATCTTATCAAGTTCCTTTTGATCATTCTTTACCATAACACCATAATCGCTATTTATAAAAGAATTTACATCAAGACTTAAATATCTACGTTCTTGTTTATCATCAAAGAATGTACGTTGAAGACCATCAATATATGCTAGTTTTGCATAATCTAAATCACGTTGATAATCATGTTTTCTCATTTCATCAAACATGGCAACTATAATTACACTACCCATTGAACTTCTAGCAATAGCTTCTTGTGTAGTAGTCATACCCGCAGATTGAGCAATGTCTCCATATCTTTGAGCATTCATATCTACAGTTTCCCAAGCATCAGCTTTAATAGAATCTATAAGAGCAGTAAGTTCTGAAATATATTGATTCATGTTTGCATTAAGCATTCTAACTTGAGCCATTTTTTGACCTGTAGTATCTTCTTCATCATTAGCTAAAAGAATACCATCTGCAGCCATTTTATAAATCTTATCTTCTTCATCATCTGCTATAATAGAAGTAGGTAATAGAAGTATTAGCATTTTATTTTTAGCTATTACCATTTCTCTATGATAGTAAATTATATTACGAAGAATTTGAAATGGAGTAATAAGATTTATAATACTAAATTTACCCATAGTAGGTAATACTTCCATTATACCATTATATGGTAATTTATCACCTCTACCATATAATATAGGTCTAGCTTTTATAGGATAAACTCCATTATATCTAGTTCCTATTCTATAACCTTCATATATTTGAGGTTCATATTCCCATTGAATTTCAATATCTCCAGCTTCAGGATTTAGTTTATAATTTTCATCTACTATTCTTTGAGTTTCTAAACCTATTTCATTAATATAAGTTAGTATTCCACTTCTAGCTTCTCCTTTCCAAACAACGTGCCATACTTCAAATAAATTATTATTATCAGCAGCTATATTTATAGGATTCTTTTTAAATAGACTTCTTTCTTCATCACCAAATTTTTCACAAGCATGAGGATAATGTTCAAAATATTGACTATATAAAAATTGTGTTCTAGATGTATTAGCATGTGATGTTTCAGAATAATATTTATCTAAAAAATCTCTATCTTGTTTATTTAAAACACTATCAAACATATCCATAATTTGATTATATGATAGAAGCATACGTCTAGCAAACATATCATGGTCTTCTACAAAATAATTACTATTAGGTATAGGAAAAGCATCTATAACAGGAATGTTTGATTTTATTATTTCGTCTCCATTTACTTCTGTATAAGTATAACATTCACCTAATGCACACCAATTAAAATAAGCAGAAAGATATATAGTAGTGTCTTCAGTTATACTTCTAATATAATCTAAAATATCTTGAGCTTGTTTGCTTTCGTCATCAATATATTTTTCATTAAAATCTCTAACAAAAGCTTCAGGATCAGGCATCGCATCTTGAGGATTAAGTTGTTCAAGAGGAGTACCTTGTTGTTGAGCTTGATTTTGCATTTCAGCCCAACGTTTTTCAAACTCTTGTTTAAAAGCTTGTTGAGCTAAAGTAGCAATAGTTTCTCTAAGTTTCGCATTCTTTTTAAGAATAATTTCTGGATTATTAGCTCCAACTACAAATTCGTGTACACCTTTGAAATATTCACTAACATAACGTCTAATAATGTCAGACATTATATCATAATTACGCATAGTAGCAGGAAATCTTTTATATTTTTCTTTACTAGCGTTATAAGGATTTAGAGTCTTTTTGTAAAATTCATTAGGAATATCACCATGTAATATTTGCAAAGAAGTTTCAGTTTCTTTACGGTCATTAAAAGAAATACCAGCATCTATAATATAATCTATACAATTTTGATACCAATATTCTTGATTTTTTTCTCTACTACTGACTCTTTGTTTTGGAAAATTAACTGAATGTGTATTCATATTATTGAATTGATTTAACTTATTTAATCACATATTCTATTTTATTAGGTAATACATTACCCATATATTTAAATTTTTTATTAGGGAGTTCTTCAAAGTATTTAAGATTTTCTATTGGCATTTCTCCAGTAGGAAATCCAATTCTATCACCTATATTTATATCATCAATATTTGTTTTATAAAAAACCCTTCTATTACGACCTTTGTAAACTTCTTTAGGTAACATTCCTGTTAATATTCCATGTTTAAATAAATCATTATTACCAGCAATAGTTCCATTCCATAATTGTTTAGCAGAAGCTTGAGTCATATTGCCATGAGCAGACCCTAATTTTCTAATAATACGAATATTATCTCCACGCATATCGTTATTTATCGTATTTATTCTAAAATTATTAGACATACTTGGTATTTTTAATGCGTCTGTGGATGTAATATTCATTCCTAATTCTTCTATAGTACCAATTTCTGGTTTATCTACAAAACGATACCATTCGTCAGGACTTGTAAAATATTTATTATTTACAACTATACCTCCACGTTTTGTAGCATTTTTTATTCCATTTTTTAAAATGGAAGATGCAACAACAGAACGAACTAAATTAGTTTTACCTATTAATTGAGCTCCTTTAAGTACAGCTGAAGGACCAAATGCAAGAGCAGCTTCGATACCGGCATTTTTATAATTTTTATCAGATAATTCATTTGCTACAAAACTAACATTAGCTAGATTACTAAATGCTGGATTAAATATAGCTCCACTAGCAAGACCAGCACCTATCATAGCAAGATTTGGAAGAACTGCTAATCGATCTATATCTTGCATAAATTGACTTCTACCTGTTTTATTATAAATACCGATGTTTTTAAGAAAGTTAGCTCTATTATTTAAATTGTTACCATAATATTGATTAGCCCGAGCAATATCATATTCACTAACATAATTTAAATAATCTGGAGCTTGAGCTGTAATTTTAACAGTCGGAAGATTCATATTATATATTTCACCTTTATCATCATAACTAACTGTAGCTATATTATATTTAGCGTATTTTTGTTTATCTTTAACTGCTTGTTTAATATTATTTAGATTAAAATTAATTTCATCTAAATGTTTAGTTTGTTGTCTTTTACGTTTATTACTCATATCTTAAAACCAATCTCTAGTCATTATATTATTTGAATTTTGATTATCTTTAACTTTTTTACGAGAAGCAAGTTCTTTAGCAGCTTCAACATCACAAAGTTTCCATCTTAATGCTTGCATTATCATTTCTGATACTCTATCATAGTTACCTACAATATTCCATTTTTTAAGTTCAAGAATACTTTGATAATCGTATATAGTATGAAAAAATCTTTTAGGTCTTCCAAGTTCATCTTTACCAATTTCAGAATAAAGCATTTCTTTAAGTAGTCTAAGACCTTCTAGTTTTTTAGTAGAACCTCTACCGTCTCCACCTCCCATGTTAATACCATAAGAACTACTAACAGCTCCTTTAAGACTAGTATCCCAAATACTAACAGGATCTTTCATTAAATATTTAAGAGCTTTCCATTTAGTAAAATTACTTACAGTTTCTCCACGATTTATTTCGACAGCTACAGTTCCTATACAATTATAATATTTAGCAAGCAAATAACATATTCTATCACTTTCTTCTAGTTTTTCAGGACGACCATAATATGCTGCAACTAATGCTGTTTTAAAACCATTATGTACAGTAGGATTCATCCATACTTTAATACTATTATGTGAATGTTTATTAGTTATTTCATTTTTATCTTTATCAACACCTACAGGGTCATAACTAATACTATACATACCTTCTGGTATATCATATACTTCTTGACCTTGTTTATTTCGATGTTGAACTTTCATTGGATTAAACCATTTGCGAATACAACCATGAGGATGTTCATGATTTTTACGAGGAACTCCTTCTATCCAATCAAAATAATCTACGTTGTGTTTACCTCCTTCTTCATGTATTCTACTATTAGTTCTGAACTCTATTTTATTACCAACTTCAAATAACATACCATCAGCATAAAATTTAAACTCATTATCTGTACGAAGTCTTTCTTCCCAAACAATTAATTCTTCACTAGTAAATATATTTTCAGTAGCAGAACTAAAAGATTCAGCAGGACGATTAGCAAATTGACCTAAATAATTTATATAATCAGCAAAAGATGTAGCTGCTTCTTTTACACTTTTACGTTCATTAAAAGAAATAGCTAAACCTAAAGCTACATCAGAATTACCATCATTATCCATACTAACTTTACCATCTAACTCTCCTTGAAGTCCCCAACAATAAGGTTTAAAATATCCACAAATTTCATGTCTATGATCTTCATCCCAAACATTTTCAAAAGGCATAAAATCATATTTTTTAGGATTATAAAAATTACGTTCAAAAGTTTGCATATTACCGGCTGTTGCGGTTCCCCAACCAATTAGTGTTCCTGTTTTATAACTACCGGTAGTCATAGCAGGATTAGTAACAGTCATAAAATCATCAAAGTTTTCCATAGTAGAAATTTCTTCTACTTTGACTTTTACAGCATCTTTACCAATAGCACAATCTGGATTATTAGCAGCAGATACACTAAGTAAAGCTGATTGCCATGATTTTGGAGAAATATTACCATTAGGAAGTTTAAATCCTAAAACAAAGTTTTCTTTATCAGAAGTAAGAATACCTCTTTTAAAAAATGTATTAGTTTCTGCAAATCTTATATCATCTAAAGCAAAAGTAGTAAGACCTCCTTGTTGTGTAAGATATTTTTTATCTGCTGCAACATGAATAACGACTTTACGAGGATTAAGATTTATATCATTAGCACTATCTGCTGCCATAATATAAGAAAAACCACCACGACGAGTTTTATCTATTATAAGATGAAAACCATTACGTACAGCAAATTCCATAACATGCCAAGTCCAAAATTGAGCATCTATAAATTTACTAAATTCTTGATGTTTCTTAGCTACAAGTCTATTACCGTCTTTTATAATAGTACTTTCATCTAATTGCTCCATAGTACAATAATTAAGAAAATAATAATGTCCACCTGTAATACGAACATTTTGTATTTTACCATTTTTTAATAAACATGGAGCAACAAAACCATATGTTCTTCTATATTCTTCTCTTTTACGAAGTTGTCTATGTGGAATACTATCTTCTTTATAATTAGTATATTTTTTATACTTACGATAATAATCAGCCATTTCTGTAAATAGATGAGTATTTACAAATCTATCACCAGGTTGAATATTCATAAGAAATCCCCCACTATCTCCAATTAAAAATAAATCATCTGGATCATTAAAACCACAATCTTTAGCATGTTTATATTTACTTTTATCTTCGTTTATATATTGAAGAAATGGATTATTTTTTACATATTCTTCTTGTTTATCATTCATATCGCCATCATTAATAATATAAACAACAATAAGCTACTGCCACCTCCTATGACAATAGCTCTATTTCTTTGTTTAGTTATATATTTAATTTCTTCTTCATGTTTTATTTTACTATATTCTGCATTATTGCGTAAACCGTCAATAATAATAGAGTCAGAACATATAACATCCAAATAATGTTTATTAATTTCTTTTTCATATTTTAATTCAATCATTTTAGCATTTGCTATTTTAATAGCTTGAAGTGAAACAAAAACACTATCAGGTTTTGATAGCTCCCCCGTAGAAGGGATATTATTCTGAGACCAACTTATAGAATAGTTTAATACTAGCAGTATCATCAAGATTATATATTTTTTCAATCGTATCATATTCTATTGTTTTTATATATTTAACTTTATTGATTACACTATCTCTTACAAGGTATAACGTATCTACTCTTATCTCTTCTACGGGGGTTGTATTATAAACTATTTTGTTATTACATAAACACATTATTATAGGTATTACAAAATAAAGTACAGCACCAATAATAATCAATATATTAATCAAAGTCTTTTTCATTTAATAAAGTATATGTAAAATTATTACCAAAACGTTTCTTTTGTTCTTCACAAAGTTTCATAAAACTTTTAAATGCGTCAGGGTCAGCAAAAACTTGACATCCAGCAGACCAATCATTTACTAGTTTACTTTTTGTATAAGGATTACTTCTATGTATATTTATACCAAAATAACCTTCATCTATTTGTTGTGGAATCATATCATATACATCATCTTTATTATTGTCTCTATAAACTTTAACAGGTTTAACTTGCACTAAAGCTTTATATTTACCGTTATGTTTTCCTATTGCGTAACAAGTTTTATATTGACCTGGAACTAAAATAGCAGTACCTTTTACATTACCTAATTTTTTATTCATATAATAACTTCCAGGTTCTGTGGTTATGTTGTAATAATGAATACAGATAGAACCATCAACTTTATATACAACAACTAACAAATCATCAAATTTATTAGTAATTTTATTTTCATTATTTTTTCTAACACCTATTATATTCAAATTAAAATCGCCTTTAGTATAATAAGAATAACCTTTTTCTTTCATTACACGTTCTATAGCAATAGGTGATATTTTATTTATTAATTCGCTCATAATTTAATCAAATAAAGAATATTGTTTATTACTTTTAGCTTGTTCAGCTTTAACAGTCATTAATCTATCAGCAAATACTGCATCAGCTTCTTGTCTTAAATAATTTATATTATACCATTTAACAGTATCTTCTTTAGTTTCATCTATGTGATAACCATCTTTATCTCTTAAAGGTTGACCATATTTATTAAGAACAAAAGGACTCCCTATATGACACAAACCTAATTTAACACAAGGTATTTCTAGAATACGTTCTACTAATCTAGCATATATACTTAATTGCATAGTATAGTGCATTCCATTACATTCAGCTAAATGATTTAAAGGAGGAAGCATTTTTTCACTTTTACGAACCCATTCATTAGTTAATTGATTAGGTATTGTAGTTTTATCTTTTTTATAATAACCACTTTCAAACTTTAAACCATCTCTATTAGTTTTCCAATCTAGAATTACAAAATTATCTTCTTTTATACATAATATATCTATAGTTCCAGATATTAACAATATAGGGTCAAACACACCTATTTCAGAATATATAGTGTATCCTCTATCAGTATAATATTGAAATACTCTATATATTTCATCATATTTAAAATTAGTAGCTTCTTTAAACTTTTCTATATCTAAAGGTTTAGCTCTAAAAAAAGGTATATCAGCAACAGTTATACAACGACCACTATCAACTTGTTCTAGGTAACGAATAGCTTCTTTAAATTTACTTACATCTTTAATAGCATCTTCTAAACCGTTATGAGTTTCAGTACCTCTTTTACATGCTTCATCTTTTATTTGTTCCCATTGTCTTAGAATTTCTTTTTCACTAACACCTTGTTCTTTTGCTTTTTTTCTAGCCCAAAACTTAGCATCAAATTTAGGTGCATATTGACCAATAATAGTAGTAGTAGAAATATATTCATTACCATTACTATCAGTATATTTATGAGGACCTTCATCGAAAAAAAGATGAGTATTAATGTATATATCTTTCATATCTTCTTTATTACAATAGTTTTTTCTATAAGTTTGATATTTTCACCAGATATTTCTTTTTCAACACAATTAGTATCTATAGATGTTATAACACCTTTTATATTTATATTATTATTTTTATTATT
>JAZSIL010000128.1:0-10085 GCA_045533785.1 Bacilli bacterium | reverse complement strand
CGTCTTACTAAACCTTGAGCAATAGTTACATTAAATGGTAATTCCTTTTCTTCATTTAGTTCTTCTTTTATTAAAAGTGTTACTTGTTCTTTTTTTATATCTTGAATTACCGCAATAAAAGATCTTTCTTCATCACTTATATAAACATTATCTCCTGGTTTCATACGCATTACCATTCCAATATGGTGACAATCATCTCCAGTTATATAAATATATGGTTCTATTATTGCATCTTTTTTTACAAAATAACGTTGCATAGATACTCCTAAATTAATATCATTATCTAATTTATTATAACAAAATATTATCGTTTTTGCAAGTAAAACCTAATCTTTATATTTTCAATAACAAAAAGGCTCTAAACTAGAGCCTTTTTTTATTCATCAAAACCAAATTTTTTTCTTACCCATGCTTTGTACCAAACTCCCCATTCTTTTAATGCGTCATCACTAAAATCTGTTAGGCCCTCAAAACCATGTTTAAGAATTGATGCACTTCCTTTACTATTTGATAAATTCCATGCTACATAGCTGATGTTTCTTGCATCTAATATTTCGTACCAACGTTCAATATTTGGATAACTAATTTCACCATCTCCACTACTTTCCATTCCACCATGTTCACTAATGAATACTGGGAATCCATTAGAATATGCATCCATAACTTGCATAGTACTAACATGATCAGCAGCATAAAAATGATAAGTATACATAATGTTAGTATATCCTTCAAGTGGACTTTTCATAACAACATTTAGATTTGCAGTCCAATGCGGATTACCAACTAGAACAACAGCATCTGTATTTTCTCTAATAACAGGAATTACTTGATTTGCATATTTTTTACAATCTGCCCATGTTGTACTTCCATTAGGTTCATTCATAATTTCATATAATATATTATTATAATCTTTAAATTCTTCAGTAATTCTTCCAAAGAATTCCATTGATTCTTCAACATAATACAGTGGATTTTTATCATTAGGGTCTTCAGCACCTACCATATGCCAGTCTACAATTACATACATATCAAGAGCTGTTGCAGCTTTTATTCCTTCTACAACTTTTTGATATAAAAACTCTCTGTCATTACCTGTAGATTCACAATAACCATTTTCTGCAGTGTATAATGCAAGTCTAATTACATTAATACCAAATTCATTATGTAAAGCATCAAATGTTTCATAATTTACATATTCATCAAACCATTGTATACCATGAGTAGAAAGTCCAACTAATTGGAACTTTTCCCCATGTTCATCTACTAAGTCACGTCCATCAACAGAAAGTTTACCATGATCAAGTACACCATTATTAGCATATTTTACTAAGTTTCCTTCTTCACCACACATTTCACATATTTGTTGTTTGTATCCAAGTCTTCTGTCAGTTGCTTTAGAAATTATTTCATAATTAAATTTATGAATATTAGTCTTTTCATAAACTATTTCATATAAATAGTCACAATTTGTACAAGTTTCTCTAAAATACCCATCCTCACTACAAGTTTCTTCTTTCTCATCACTTACTTTATTATGATATTTCTTCATAGGAGCAATTTCAATTGGTTCACCGCATTCATTACATACAAGCGTAGCTAAAACTGTTTCTAGACATTTAGTTCCATCTGGAAAAACCCATGTTCCTTCTATACATTCATGTGGATTATAATTAGGATCAACTTCGCCACATTCACATTTACCTTCTTTAAACTCATGTACATGTGGTGGAACATAGTTAGGATCGACTTCACCACATTCACACTTACCTTCTATAAATTCATGAATATGTGGTGGAATATAAGTTGGATCAGTTTCACCACATTCACACTTGCCTTCTATAAAGTTATGAGTGTGTGGCGGAACGTAAGTTGGATCAGTTTCACCACATTCACACTTGCCTTCTACAAAGTTATGAGTATGTGGTGGAACATAATTAGGATCAACTTCGCCACATTCACACTTGCCTTCTACAAAGTTATGAGTATGTGGTGGAACGTAAGTTGGATCAACTTCGCCGCATTCACATTTACCATCTAAAAAAACATGAGAGTGAGAATTATTATTTTTACCTTTACAAGAAGCAATAAATAATAATGTCAAACATAAAAATAATATTATAATTCTTTTCATAAATAACTCCTTACTTTATTAACACTAAAATGTTGTTGTTAATAATATGCGAAAATGATGCATAAATTTTTAAAATACTGTATGCATTTTGAATTTCATCAATCAGTGATGATCCATAATCAAATGTAATCTTTAATTCAAATGAACAATTCTTAGGATTTAAAGATTCATAGTATTTTAAAGCACTGACAAGTTCATCAAATGACTCAATATTGATATCAAAATTATTATTATCTAAATGATAAAATAATTTTTTGTATACATCATAAGTAGAATCACAAAGAATATTTTCTCTTGTATTACCAATATACTTTTGACTCATTACTTCATCAGTTATTAAGAAATATTGATATGACAATACTTCAAAATTGTCATTTACGATTATTCCATCACTTGTCGCATCTGCAACATACCATTTTCCATCTAAATAAACTTTATTCCAAGCATGGCCAACGCCATTAGGATTGTTTGTTTGAACACCTATTACTTGCACGCAAGGGATACCTTCTATATTACATAAAACGCTAAATGCTTTACTTATTCCTTCGCAAACAGCTCGTTTATCGATAAACACTCCCTCTAAATAAAAACCATTATATTTACCAAGATTAGAATCATTTTGGAATGTCTTATTTAATAAATCTCCATCATAAGTAACATTTAAAACTAAATAGTCATGAATAGCTCTTATTTTTTCAAAATCAGTCATTTCATCATCAATAATGTTTCTTAAGACATCTTTTGCAAGCATATAGATTTTTTCAGCGCTACTTCCAATTTCAGGAATTGGTTTTACACCTCTTTCAAGAACATAGAATAATTGATCAGAAGTTGATACTTGATATGAATAAATACTATTATTTATTTTAAAATCATCAAAATCATTACTTCTTTTACTATCATATGCATTGTAATTAGCACTACTATATTGAGTATACATATTATTATTAGATGCAGGAAATGAAGCTACACCTTTATATTCAAAACGAATAGTAAGTGTATCCATATAAGAAGCATTTATCTTATATGAAGATTCAACAGAACAATTATCAACTAAAATTGACAAGATATTATCAAAATCAAAATCTGGAATATCAATTTTTACTTCAATAGACGATGCATTATTTAAAACAGCCGTATCAAAAAGCAATTGTAATTCATCTATAGTCTGACAAGTAAGTATTTTCGTGACATCTAAATTTTCTCTAATTATACTTAAATCAATATATGAAGTAGAAGGAATAATTTTAGTTTCAAAATACGAACAATTGATGCACATTCTTTTTTCTATTCCGTCACTTATATTAGTTGCAGGAACAGATATTGTCCAACTACTTAATGAATGACCAAACTTATCAGTTGTTTTTTCACTAAATGACTCATTGCATCTTTGACATGTTTTTAATGTATAACCATCAGTTTCACAAGTAGCATCAAATGATTCTACTATAAAATCATGAACAATATTTTGAAATTTTACTTTATCTATGTTATGGCATTTTGAACACTCACGTTGCTTCAAGCCATCAATCTTACAGTTTCCCTCTTCTATTATTACATATTCACTATAATTATGTCCATCTGATAAAATTGGTTCTGTTTTTTCTTTATCACATAGCGTACATTTGAACTTTTGATAACCACTTTTTGTACAAGTTGGCTCTTTTGTTTCAATAATTTCAAAATTATGATCACACTTTTCACAAGACAAAAAATTTAATGATATTAGTGATAAACTTCCTAATAATAATAAGAATTTAAATATTTTCATTGTATCACCTTGACTATATTATATCATATTTTTTAAAAAAAGATATATAAAGAATAAAATTCTCTATATATCTAATAATTATTTTTTATCAATAAATTGTTTATTTATCCCTACAACATCATCAACTGGAACAGTAAATGCAATACCTTGACCAGGCGTATCTAAGCCTACTTTCTCATAAATTGCTTTAAGTACGTTTTCTTTTATTTCTTTTGAAATAATAATCATTACGAGTTCTTTTTCTGATGAAATAGAAATACCAAAGAATTTTTCAATATCAGTATTTGCAGTTCCACGAGCATTAATGATTGTGCCCCCTGTTGCACCACAGGCCTTAACTGCATCCATCACTTCTTCTGTATAACCACTATTTACAATGGCAAAAACCATTTCAAATTGATTTTCCATTTTACTCACCTCTATTTGTTCTATTATTAATCATAAATTGATAAAGCGAAATTCCCATAACAGAAGAAATTGGAACCACTACCGCAACACCTTTACCATTACGAACTGTTTTAAATTTATCTTCAAGAGTATTTAATACTTTTTTAATTAAATCATTTCTTACAACACTAAGAATTATTCCCTTTTCATTATTTAATCCAAGGTTTTCTAAAACAGCATTAGGAGCAGTACCATTTCCATACATTACCATTTGAAGATTACTTTCAAATCCTGAAATCACATCTGCATAGAATTCTGTTTTATTACGATCTACAATTGTAATAATTAATTTAGCTTTTTTAATAGACGAATTACGTTTATTTTCCATACTATCACCTACATAAAATCAATGATTTGTTCATCATCTTCGCTTAAAATACGACGCATTGCAATTGTTTCTTTAACTTTGTTACCAACGATTGCTTTAAATCCAAGTAATTGAATTGTTATTAACGGTGTCATAGCAATCATTGCTACAATACCAAATCCATTACTTAATATCGCATTTTCTCCTAATAATTGATAACACGCTCCAATTGCAAATGGTAGAATAAATGTTGAGGCCATCGGTCCAGATGCAACACCACCGGAGTCAAATGCAATAGCAGTATAAATTTTAGGAACAAAAAGTGAAAGCCCTAGTGATAAGAAATATCCAGGAATAACAATATACATCAAATTAAAATCAAAAATAATTCTAATCATTGACAAGCAAATTGCTATACCAACACCAATACTTAACCCAATTGTCATTGATTTTTTAGTAATATAACCACCAGTTATTTCTTCAACTTGTTTCTTCAATACATGAACAGCAGGTTCTGCAAGTACAACTAACATTCCCATCACAAAACCAACAGGAATAAGAGCATATTTAGCATTTTTAGCAATTTGAACACCTAAGTTATAACCAACAGACATATAGCCAATATTAACACTTGTTAAAAACATCACAAGTCCAATAAATGTATATACTATACCAATAAATATTTTTTTTAAATATTTAAACGACAAATGAATAAACAAGAAATTGATAATTAAGAATGATACAACAATTAATCCTAACGCAATACTTACTTCACCAACAATTTTTATGATTTCATGAATAACATAAGTAAAAACATCACCATCAATCCCATAATTAGGAATTGTATAATTTAAAGTACCTTTTGACAAAATACTTAGTATTAAAACTATCAAGATTGGACCTACTGAACATAAAGCAACAAAACCGAAACTATCCTCTTTAGCATTTTTACCACTTAAAATATTTGCAATACCTACACCTAAAGCCATTAAAAAAGGAACTGTAATAGGACCTGTTGTAACACCACCTGAATCAAAAGATAATGGTAACAATGCTCCATTTCCATTAATTAATACTAAAACGCCAAGAGCAAATAATAGCATATAAAATAGCATTAAAAGTGTTGATAAGCTTTTCTTAAAGATAATTCTTATAATAGAAATAACAATAAATCCACCTACACCAACAGCAATACCAACTGTTAATGTGGTTGGGTTAATAACAGTTGAAACTTGTTCAGCTAAAACTTTTAAATCCGGTTCAGCAATTGTAATTAATAATCCTAATAAGAAAGCAGCAACTAGTAATAGACCAAGTTTTCTCTTTTTAGCAAGACCAGAACCAACGTTATGTCCCATTGGTGTCATAGCAAGGTCAGCACCTAAAGTAAATAATGCAATACCTAATATTAAAAAAATTGTAGAAATTAAGAATATAATAAGCTCACTAAGACCTAAATCGACAATTGGGGTAAAATATAAAATTAGTACAATAGCAACAATTGGTAAAACCGACATTGAAGCTTCTTTTATTTTATCCATCAATACTTTCATAATTTGCTCCTTTCTTTAAATTTTTTATTCTAATTAAAAAAGTAGAAACTTAATATTTTCTACTTTTTACTTATATTTATTTTACCATATTTTATATTTTTTTTCAATTCATATAAAATTTTATTTTTTTATTAAAAAAGCTCGCATAATAATTTAGAAATTTCTTCTAATATTAATCTAGTATCTTCACTGTAATTATTATATAAAGTACTATCTAAATCTATAACAGCAACTACTTTTTCATCTTTAATAATAGGCACAACAATTTCTGAATTAGAAGCAGATGAACAAGCGATATGCCCTGGAAATTCATGAACATTTGGAACAATATATGTTTTTTTATCCATTAAACTCGTTCCACAAACCCCGTTTCCATATTCAATGTACATTGTTGCAGTATCACCTTGAAAAGGACCTAAATATAAATTATTCTTATCATCTACTAAGTAAAATCCAGCCCAAGAAGTATTTGGAATATTATCATAGATTAATTTAGCACAATTAGCAAGATTACTTACAAGTGGAACTTCTTTATTAATTGTAAACTTAATAGCAAGTACTAAATCATCTACGATACCTTGAATAACACCACAATGCATATTAATATCTATTTTGATATACAATTACTTGATCTAAAACGTATTGCTTTAAATCACTATTAGGTAACTCATTATTAGCAAGTTCTAAAGCCCAAAGAATTGCACCAAGAACAGGTGGCTCTTTTAAAACGATAAAATCACATTTTTTATTTGTAAGTTTTATAACAGTTTCTTTAAAAGAATTTAACATTTCTTCATTTGTAGCTTTTGCCCAAACAGATCCTGCTAAAATTACTTGGATTGGTTCTGCAATATTAATTTCAGAAATACATCCAGCAATGCTTCTTCCCATATTTTCACCAGCTAATCTTAAAACACGAATTGCTTCTTTATCGCCTTCATTAGCACAAGCAAATAAAGCTTTAATTAGATATGTAGAATCAACTCTTTTACCTACAATAGCATTAGATAAATCTTTTTTAGATTCAATTTCATACATTTTAAATACGTATTCAGTAACATTTGTTTTAGGTCCAAATCTAAAGCATTCATCAAAAGCAAGTCTTACAGCAGCTCTAGCTAAGAAACTTCCACCTGCTTCATCACCCGCAACATAACCAATTCCACCTACTTGCATCCAGTTACCTTCTTCATCAATACCTACGTTTACTGTACCAGTACCATTTATACTACATACACCAGTACCTGTAGTAGATGCTGCTTTAATGCCTAAAAAGCCATCGTTAACAACGGCGTATTTAGTAAAGCCAATTTTTTCTACAGCACTCTCTAAAGCTTTCTTTTGAAATGGAGCATCAACTCCAGCAAGTCCAAATGCACCAGATACAACATCATTAATTGTTAGATTATTACGATTTAATAATTCAGTGATTTGTTTATTCATTTCAATATATGCGCCTTCAAAACTACCAATTTTAGGTGATTCATGACTACAAGTGCCACAGCGCATACCATCAATAAATTTTCCAGTTATATCAAATAATAAATAATCGGTTTTGGTATTTCCACCATCAACACCAATGATATATTTTTTCATTAGTTTTCTTCCTTTACAAATTGTGGTAAGAATTCTTTGTGTGCCTCTAATAATTCATCAAAACAAGCTGAAGCAGTTTTTAAATCACCACAAAGAGGGTTCATTACAAGTGCGCGCATAGCTTCAATCTTAGATCCTTCTAATGCAGCTTTTACAGCATGTTTTTCATATGCCTTAACTTGACGAATATATTCTTTTAAGTGATCATTTACAACACCAGTAACTTTTAAAGGTGTAGCACCATTTTTACCGATACGAGCACATACTTCTACAGCATCATTATCATCTAAGAAGTCCATTGCACCTTTATTTAGTACATTAACTACTTGAATATCGCCAACATCATTCCAAATAGAGTTAACTAAGTTAATTGCAACTTCTGAATAACGAGCTCCACCACGTTGAGAAAGTTGAGCAGGTTTTACATGAAGTTCAGCATTTTGGTATATTGCAAGAAGTTCTTCTTCAATTTCCATACATCTTTCACCACGTGATTTTTCAGCATGTTTTAAATGTTCTAACTTGCTGTCTTGGAAATAATAATATTCTAAGTAACTTGTAGGAATAGCACCAATAACTGCAATTTGTTCTTTAGTAAATCCACTTGATGGAATATTCTTCATTGATTCACTGTTTAAACCAGCATTTAAAGCTTCTTGTAAATAATCCTTACCATCTTGTTCAATTTTAGTAATAAATGCAAAATGGTTAAGACCCATATATTCAATCTCTGCATTAGGTAATTTCATAGCACGTTTAATACCATCAATTGTATTAATAGGAACATTACAAAGCCCCATCATCTTAACGTTAGTATGATTAAGTAATGCTTCTGCAATCATACCAGAAGGGTTAGAGAAGTTAATTAACCAAGCATTAGGACAATGTTTTTCCATTAATTTAACAATTTTCATCATTACAGGAATAGTTCTTAAACCTTTGAACATTCCACCAATACCACAAGTTTCTTGACCAATTAAGTTATATTTTAGTGGAATTTTTTCATCTTTAACACGTGCAGGAAGTTTACCAACACGAATTTGACAAAGAACAAAGTCAGCTCCTTCTAAAGCATATGCATAGTCATTTAATACAAGTTCTGTTTTACAAGGAAGTCCTGCAGCAGTAATCATTCTTTGGCATAGACTACCAACAATATTTAATTTTCTTTCATCAATATCCATGAATACTAAGTTAGTAACAGGAAGAGTGTCTCTTTTATTAATAATACCTTCAACTAATTCTGGTGTATAAGTACTACCAGCACCAATAATACAAATTTTCATATTTACCTCCAAATAGTATTTATATTTTTTATCCTCATATATTATACTCCTAACCTCTTTTTTTTTCAACGAAAGTATCCTAAATAAAGAAAACCAATTGTTTTTGCTAAATAAGTTTTTCCTACAAAAAAAGGAGGAATTAATATTCTTCCTTTAAAACTTCTATTACTATTTTATCAATTTCAGTAAATCCAGCATTTTCTTCTTTTATCAATAATGCATACTTTTTGGCTAGATCAATTTTACCACGTGTATAATAATATTTCATTGCTCTAGCATATGCCATTATCATATCAAATCGATTATTTTTCGCAAAACTATTGCGCTTTTCAAAATCAACTATTTCTTCATTACTACAATGAACTAATATATGAAGTTCTATTAAATTTTGATAATAATTATAAAACTTCCCCTTATATTTGATTTTAAAAATCTTAAAAAATGAATTTGCTTCATCTAATTGACCACTATTTGATAACATAGTAATTTTATACATATCATAAATCCATTTATTAATTTCAGGTTCTTTAACATTTTTCCACATCATACAAGCTCGTTCTACATCGTAATTAAGGAGTAAATTAGCATACTGCATCAAAAGTTCATTTCGCGACTCAGAATGAAGATTTTGTTTCATAAAAAACTGTAATCGTTCTTCTAATTTATTAAAATCTAAATCTCTAATGTATTGTTTAAAACAACGATTAAATTGATTAAATCTAGTACCAACAATAAAAAAAGTTACTATTAAAAGAACAAATAAAATACAAAGTGATAAATAAAATAATTTAAATAAGAACTGAAATACACCAAAAATTAAAAATGAAGAAACTGTTAAAACAAAACTCGTAATTGTTGCATTATTAAAATCTTTCTTTGTGTAATATCCATATGGTAATCTATTCTTTTCTTTCTTAAATACTGCCATGTTATTCTCCTTATTTTTTTATTTATATTATAAATGTTTAACTAATTTTATTCCACTAAAAAGATA
>JAZSIL010000300.1:0-4950 GCA_045533785.1 Bacilli bacterium | reverse complement strand
TTACTATTAGTCTTTCTGTCTAACCAAACATATTCATCTTCTCGTTTCCTTTTTGTTATTTCACTTTCATCAATTTCCAAAATATTATTATTTATATTTCTGTAGTCTATACATTTATAGTATGAGTAAATTCGTATTTGTTTTTTATTTAATTTATAGCTTCTACTTCTTTTCCATCTTTAAATGTGATGATAAAGGCATCTTTTAAAGGATTACCATCATCAAATGAAAACGAATCTATTGATGTTACTAAGTTGCTAAATACTGAAGTTTCTAAAGCATTAATTACTTCTTCATATTCAAGACTTCCTGCTTTTTCTATAGCTTGAATAGCAATATATACTGCATCATAACCAAGAGCAGCAAATGTGTTTGGAATTTCACTATATTTATTTTGGTATTTTTCAACAAATGTTTTAACATTAATATTTTCTGAGTTACCAAAAAAATGATTTGTATAATAACAATTTTCTAAAAATGATATATCATCATTTGGTCCTGCTTGTGTAATTAGTCCATCCCAACCATCACAACCATAGCAAACACCCTTATAACCTTTTTCATAACCAGTTTTTAAGATTTTATATGCATTTTCATAGTAGTCAGGAACATAAACACAATCATAACCACCTTCAATAATAGGAACCCAAAATGCATTAAAATCTCTATCATTCTTACTGTATGCAGCTACAGTAACAGATACATTCTTTGCAGTAGCTGTACTAACAAATTCATCTTTTAAGTCCTTTGAATAATCTTCATCGTTATTGTATAGTACATATACTTTTTTAACACATTTTGCAGCAGCATATTCAGCCATATATTTTCCTTGATATGAATCATAGAAACAAGCACGGAAAATATTATTTCTTAAATCTCTTTCATCCCCATTATCACCAACAGTAAGTTTATCTGCAGTACCAGTTGGAGTAATAACTGGAATACCATGCTTAACAGCTTCAGTTATCAACCCCTCAGTAGCACCACTTGTAACAGCGCCAATTACAAAATCAACGCATTCTTCTTTTTTCATTATATTTGCTAAACCAGTGTGAGCTTTATTAGCATCTGCTTCATCATTAATAAATTCAGTGATTTTTAATTTCATCATTGTTCCATAAACTAAAATACCACCAGCTTTATTTATTTCTTCAATAGCAAGTTCCATACCTCTTTTTACAGAATTTCCATATATACTAACAGAACCACTAAGAGGTCCAGATGCAAAAATATTTATAACATTTCTTTTCCAAATAGCTTTAATTACCATATCTTCATTAGGCATCTTATGAGGAATTTCTTTATCCCAACCGACAAATTCATAACCTTCACGAACAGGATTTAGAGGAGCATCAATCGGTTCATTATATTCTTTTGTAATTGGTGCGATTAAAGTACCACCATCAGTATCAAATGTGATTGTATGCTTGGGAAGTTTATATTTAGACATTAATATTAAATCTTTAGTTACTTCATTATCATCAAAATTCCACTTTTCATCATTTAAATACCACCCCAAGAAATTTTGATTATTATTTATTAATTCAATCGGTTCTTTAACTTTTTCACCTTTTTTGACTGCAATAGTATGCAATAGAGTACCATTTTCATTAATAAAATATACTGTAAATTGATTAATCTCATATTTAGCAGTTAACGTTAAATCCTCTGTAACTTCATATTCTAAAAAAATCCACTTTTCATCATTTAAGTACCAACCTAAAAAAGTACAACCATTTTTTGTAGGATCAACTGGTTTAGTAATTTTTTCTTTATTATTAACTTCAATTGTTTGAATTACACTTCCATCATCATCAAGAAAAGTAACTGTATATTTTTTGCCACATGCACTAAGTGTAAAGCACAACATTACAATTGCAAGTCCTAAAATAAATTTAAAACATCTTCTCATTTTACGTCTCCTTTGTTTAATAATTTTAAAAACATTATAACAAATAATTAATAATTTGTAAATAGAAACTATATTTTAAAGTTGTTCTTTTTAATGTTCTTAATAGAACAAATATAAGTACATTAAAATAATTAAATCTATATTATCGATTAATTAAAATCTTGTTTTATTAATTTAATTAAACTTTCTTTAGGTTTATTAATTGCATCATCAAGTGTTGCAACAGTTGGAACAATCGCATGTACTTTATAATCAACATCATCTAAAGCACAAGATCCTACTACAAATTCTAATTGTTTTGGCTTATAACTCATTATTCCTGAAATTACTTTTCCATTTAAGCTTTGTTCATCAAGTCTACCTTCCCCTGTAATAACGATGTCATATTTTTCTACAAGGTCATCAAAATGATAACTTTTTAATAAAACATCAATACCAAGAGAAAGTTTTGCATTCATAAATGCTACAAAAGCAAAGCCCGCCCCACCTGCAGCACCAGCACCTGGATATTCATTAAAACTTTTCTTAAAATGCTTTTTAATAATTTCATTATATTTACACATGTTTGCTTCTAAAATAGGTAGGTCATCTTTTTTGGCGCCTTTTTGTGGTGAGAATACATAAGTTGCCCCCATTTCACCTAGTAGTGGATTAGATACATCTGTTAAAACTTCAAATTCAATATCTTTAATCAATTTATTAAACGTTTCTGTGCCAATAGCATATAGATCTTTTAATTTATTATTACACATTCCATATATGACATTACCTTCTTTATCACAAAACTTAACTCCCATCGCTTCAAGCATGCCAACTCCACCATCATTCGATGCAGAACCACCAATACCTACAATAATTTTTGAAGGTTGATGTTTTAAAATCGCTTGTTTAATTGCAATACCAAGTCCATATGTAGATGCAAGATATGGGTTTAGTTCTTCCTTTTTTAAATTTTTAATCCCTACACATTCAGCAAGTTCAAAATATAATGTTTTAGTATCTTTATCAAACAAATACTTTGAAGAGTTTACACGTCTAAATGCATCACAAGTTGTTTGAAAGTATTCTTTTAAGTTTTTATTCCATTTAAGAAGGGTATCTAAGAATCCTTCACCACCATCACTTATCGGTAAGTATTCTGCAATGTATTTATTCTTATTCACATTATTAACTACGATTTCTCCTACTTCTTTAGAAGATAGTGTTCCTTTAAATGAGTCACAAATTACTAAAATACGTTTTTTACCTGCCGCAAAGAAATCTTTTCTAAAGATACTAGAAATTCTTTTATACACAAAGAAAGTAATAATTCCTACAATAGTAGATAAAAGTAAGTTAAATGGAATTACGGCAAATTTAGTATAATACTCTAAAAAGTTTTCACTATTAATTCCTTTAATTACTGGTTTACATATCACAACAAGGCCGTTAATATCTCCACCACAATAAGCTTTCACAAAAAAAGGGACATTAATATAGTAATTAACAAATACACTAGCTATTACCCAAACAACTATAGAAGTTATTAACGCAAGAACCCCACCACGTTTATTTTTATGATATTTATATATCAAACTAGAAGATAATACTACACAAATACCAAGTAATAAATCAGCAGTTTCACCAACTCCAGCCGTAGAAGACAAGCCAAAAATTAATTTTAAAGCAAACCTTACCACAACTATTAAAGATCCACCAAGTGGGCCAAGAACAAATCCACCTAAAATAGCAGGTAGATTAGAAAATTGCACTTCTAAAAAAGATGGAAAAAACGGAAGTGGAAATTTTGGAAATAAATATAAAATAAAACTTAGTGCAGAAAATATTGCTACTTTTGAGATATAATCAATTAATTTTTTATTTTTCATAAACCCTCCAATATATAAAAAAGTCACCTATATCTTTAGGCGACTAAAAATCTAAAAGCAAAAACTTTCACTTCTTTCATCTAGACTTTACTATCGGTTTTGGAATTACACCAAATCATGCAAATAATTGCTCGTGGACTATTACCACCGGTCGGGAATTTCACCCTGCCCTGAAGATACATTTATATTATACACTACTATATTCAAAAATACCAATATTCAGTTTTATTTTTTTGGTTTAGTAGGTTTAATCTCTTTAGCTATTTCATTTTTTATATTTTGTTCTAATTGTCTTTCACTAATGATATTAGAACTGTCTCCTCTTATTCCTAGTGGTTTTCGTTTTGGTTTCAAACTATCACTCCCACAATAGAATATGCTGTAAGAGGATTATTTATGCTTCTAACTCACTAATTAATTTCTTAATATCACTATAGTTATACCCTTTAGCAAGTAGTTTTTGAATAATCTTATTTTGATCTTGTTCTTTTTCACAAATCTTTAAATAATCTTTCATAAGTTTATTAAAATCTAAACTAGAGTATTCAATGACACTTAAAACTTGATTAATAATACTATAATCATATCCCATTCGGTATAGTCTTGTATAAACCGATTCTTTTTGTTTTGAAACAGGTAACCCAATTACAGTCTTTAATGTTTTATTTGCCATATCAAGTGCATTATCAAATAATAATTCATCAGAATATTCATATAAATATTTATTAATAATGTCTTCAGTAATTCCTTTAGTTAATAAAACATGTTTAATTGCATTAGGACCTTTTTGATGGCGAATCTCTTCTTCAATAAAAATACGAGCATATCGATCATCATCAATAAATTTTATTTCTTTTAGTTTTTTTACAATATTTTTAATACTATTAGGTGTTGCGTTATGTTCTTCTAAATAATCAATAACTTCTTTTTCTGTTCTTGGTTTATAATCAATATATTTTAAAGTTTTATCAAATAAGATTCCTTCAACTAAAAATTTAATAATTTTTTTCCAATCTTTTTCATAAAAAGACGTTCCCTTAATAATACGATTACTAATCAACTGTTCTTCAGTAAAACTAATCCCTTCAGTTTCATCATTAATATATACAAGAAACTTTTTCCCTTTAGCAACAACTCTTTTTATCCAAACTAATTTTAAGTCGGATCGTA
>JAZSIL010000202.1:0-6540 GCA_045533785.1 Bacilli bacterium | reverse complement strand
ATACTCCAATCTCTAATAATAAACGTTCAAGAAAATCTTCTCTTATAAATTCTTTAGGATAAATTACTTTGATTTCTTCATCATTTAATTGTTTCATTAGTTTCTTTAACTTACTTTTTGATGAATAAACACTCGCAAAATATGAATCTAAATAACCATCACCATCAATAGAAACTTCAATGAAAACCTCTTCCCCACCATAAGTAATCACATCAAATTCATCTAACTCATACATATCAACAAATATTTTAATATTTGGATTTTCTTCATAACTTTCTGATGGAATAAATAGTCTAGGCTTTGCTTTACCATTAATTAGCGAAACTTCAATCATATTACGATAATTTCCTTGTTCTATATAGTAGTTAGGCGTAACTCTATTTAAAACTTTTTGAAGTCTAGGACATCCACTTGCAAATGTAGCATCAGTTAAATTATCTTTGTAACTACCGATTCCTACTAGTTTGAATCTTTCATAACTATTTCCATTATTTACTTTGAATACTAATTCATCACCAATATTTTTACTTTCTTGTTGAATTCTAAACTTAGAAGGTGAGTTAAATAATAAAACAAATTCATAATCATTTTCAGGTAATCTTCCTGCTACAAGGTCATAATCGATTTGACTTGCTAAATAAGAAAATGTAACATAACCATTTTTAAACTCATAATTGTAATTTATTTCTGATGAAAAATCATTAACATCATAATTATACCCATCAAGCAATGAAACATCAATCGGGTTTCCATTTTGTCCATATACAAATAAACGATTTTCAAATGTATTATTAAATTCACTATATCCATTTGTTTGTCTAAAACTAGTTGATATAAATTGTGCTAAAAATAGGAAACAAAAAGCAATAATAAAATACATTAAGCAAGAAATAACGGTTTTTTTAGGTGTTCTAATAATATTATTAATACCTAATGTCCAAATTACTTTTTTATTAAGCGGAGTATAATCTAAATCTAATTCTTTACTTGGTTCTATTAAAGCCTCATTATAGACAATATCTTCTACGATTCTTCCATCAGCCATTTTTAAAAGACGTGTAGCTATCCCTTCAACTTCAGGATAGTTATGTGTAACAATTAAAACCAGCTTATCTTTAGCAACTTCTTTAATTAATTTAATAATTTCTAGTGCTGTTTGAGAATCTAAGTTTCCAGTTGGTTCATCACATGCAAGAATATCACAATCTCCAGCAAGAGCTCGCGCTATAACACATCGTTGTTTTTCACCACCTGATAATTTACTACCACGATGATTTTCTCTTCCATCTAGACCAACTTTTTTAATCAAAAGCATTGCTTCTACTTTAGCATCTGTTTTTGATAATCCTTTTAATAAAAAGGGAATCATTACATTATCTAATACTGTATATGAATCTAAAATATTATAGTTTTGAAAAATAAAACCTACTTTATTTTTCCTAAAATCATCCATATCAGAAATAGAAAAATATGAAGTTTCATTTCCATAATAAAAGATTTCACCTTCATCAAAAAAATCAATTTTTGAAATTACATTAAGTAATGTCGATTTACCACTCCCGGATTCTCCTGTTATAGCAACAATTTCATTACGATGTAATTTTAAATTAATATTTTGAAGGCCAATATTAGTAACTCCATTATTTGAATAAAACTTACTGACATCTTTTAATTCTATCATAAGTTTTCCTCCTTAAATAATTTAAATTTCAATAAATACAGGCACGATAATTGGTCGATGCTTTATAAATCGGTGAATAAGTTTTTGTGTTTCCTCAGTTACACCAACTTTTAGGGCATCTAAATTCCAAGTTCTTTTTTTCAAGCTATTTGTAACTAACTTTTCTACAAGTCCCGTAATAATATTTGATAATTCTTCTTGACTAAATGAATGTGTAAACCCTTTAGTTTTAATTGATAATTCTCCTGAAATCTTTCTTAATCTCATATCTATTGCGCCATAAATAAAAATTACCCCTTCTTCTGCAAGTTGTGTTCTTTCTTTAATAACATCACTGTCAACAACCCCTACACTAGAACCATCAATAAATACATCACCAGTAGTGATTAACTCATGTTCTTCTTGTATTATTCCTTTATTAAAACTTATTGTTTCACCATTATCTAGTAAAAGGACACGACTTTTATCATAACCAGCACTTTTAGCTAATAAAAATTGATCATACATTTGACGGAATTCACCTTTAATTGGAATAATGTATTTTGGTTTTAAGATTGTATATAAAAGTTTTAAATCTTCTGGACTTGCATGTTGACTACGTAATACATTACGCTCAAAAATAGTAAAATTAATATCATATTCACTTAACGTATTTATTGCATCACTAGCTTGTTTTTCAATTCCAGGTGCAGGAGGACACATTAAAACAATTTTATCTTCTTTAGTGAATTTTAAATTAAATGCTTCATCTAAAACCATTTTTACTAGTAAATTATAAGGTTCATTTCTTGTGCCCGCTATAATAAATACAACATTATCTAAGGTTTCTAATTCTTCTTTTGTATATTCATTAATATCAATTAAATTTTCACTTGGGATATTTAAATAGTTATAGATTGTTGCTACTTTAAAAATACGTTCAGTTTTTTTCGACAATACACATACTTTTCTTCCATCTAAAGCACTTAAATCAATTATTTTTTGAATTCTTATTAAATCAGAAACGTAAGCAGCAACAAAAATACGTTTTTTATTGTGTAATAAAATATTATTATAATGATGTTCTAATAAAGTATCATTTGTTATTCTACCAGTCATTCCCGCATTAACACTTTCTGTTAATAGTGCAAGAACATTCTTTTTACCAAGATCTGTTATTTTATCAAAACTTGTTTGATACTTAATATCATTTACAGAGCTAAAATTAAAGTCTGTACAATATACAATACTACCATCTGTTGTATTAATAGAAATACCAATTGATTCAGGTAAACTATGCGTAGTATTGAAAAAACTTACTTCAACATCGCCAAAATTCATAACACGAGATGGATTAATACGATATAATTTAAACTCTTTTATATTTAAATGATGTTCAGCAAGCATTGATTCAATAATACTAATTGTAAAATGTGTTGCGTAAACCTTAGCATGAAGTTGTTTTAATAAATATGGAATTGCTCCAACGTTTTCATCATGTCCATGAGATACAAAAATACCTTGAATATTATGTTTATTTTTAATTAAATAATCAATATTGGGAATTACTAAATCAACCCCATACATATCAATATCTGGATAGCGCATTCCAGCATCTAAAATAAAAATTTTACTATTCACTTCAACAATAGTTAAATTTTTTCCATTTTCCCCTAGCCCTCCAAGAGCCATAATTTTTATATTTGACATAAATAAATCCTTTCTTTATGTAATTTACCATTAATTTACATTTATTATACCATAAGTTTTATTTTATTGCAAACATAAAAAATTTCTCTTATCTACTAATAAAACAATTAAATTGTGTTTTTGTGACAAAATAAAAAAAGAAAAATTAAGGTATATTGACATATACCTTAATTACCAACAGTTTTTATTTCGTTTAGCCATACAGCCACTTGGATTTTTTTTACATCTGTAACATACTTCATTTTCTAAATACTCATCATTAAAATACGCAGTAATATTGTTTAAAGTAGTCTCTGCAATATTTTCTAATGCTTCTTTTGTAAGATAACCTTGATGTGATGTCATTATAACATTAGGTAAACATATTAAAAGTGATAAAATATCATCTTGAATGATTTCGCTACTATTATCTTCAAAAAATAAATTTGCTTCTTCTTCGTAAACATCCAAACATGCACCAAGAATCTTTTTGTCTTTTAAACCTTGAAGTAATGCTTGTGAATCTATTAAAGCACCACGAGAAGTATTAATTATAATTGCTCCTTGTTTCATATTATTAATTGTATTTTTATTAATAATATGTTTAGTTTCATTAGTTAATGGACAATGAAGAGATATGATATCACTTTCTTTTACTAACTCTTCCATATTTACATATTTTACATCAAGATCACTTCTTGGAAATGGGTCGTAAGCAAGAACTTTCATTCCAAAACCTTTACAAATATTAATAAATGCAACCCCAATCTTTCCAGTTCCAACAACACCTACTGTTTTACCATATAAATCAAAACCAGTAAGACCCTGAATATTAAAATTAAATTCTCTCGTTCTTAAGTATGCTTTATGAATTTTACGATTTAAAGAAAGTAATAATGCCATCGCATGTTCTGCTACTGCATATGGAGAATATGCAGGAACTCTCACAACATGAACTTTCTTATATGCTGCTTCAATATCGACATTGTTAAAACCTGCACATCTTAATGCAACAAGATGAATTTTATATTCATCAAGTTTTTCAATAACTTCTTTTGAAATTTCATCATTAACAAAAGCACATACAGCATCCATTCCTTGTGCAAGAATAACTGTTTTAATATTTAATTTATCTTCAAAATAATGAATTTCATAATCTTTATTAACGTTATTAAAAGTCATTATATCGTATGTTTTAGCATCAAAAAAAGCAATTTTTTTCATATTATCACCTCGTTTATTATTATATCATATTTAAAAATTTTTTTCTTTTCTCAACCTCTTGGTTTAAAAACTAACGAGATAAAAAAGGCCATTAACACTGCAAAACTAAGTCCACTTGATGATAAATTAAACACTCCTGTTAATAGCCCTAAATAGCCCTCATCAAGTGCAGATTCAACTGCTGAATGTGTCATACTATGACCAAAATTAGAAATTGGAACTAACGCACCAGCACTTGCAAATTCAATTAAATAATCATAGACATTAAATGCTTCTAAGATTGATCCTATAACAACATATAAAACTGTTACATGAAGTGGTAATAGTTTGAATTTATCCATTAAGATTTGACCAAGAAAACAAATAAAACCACCAATTAAAAACGCATTTATAAAATTCATTATTTCACTCTTTCTAATACTATTGCATGAGCAATAGAAGGAATATTTTCTTGTTGTGCAACCATAACAGGATTCATTAAAGCACCTGTTGCGATAATAAGAACTTTTTTAAATGTATTTTCATACATTTTTTTAACAACATATCCTAAACTAACTAAACTAACACATCCACAACCACTACCTCCAGCATGTACATTTTGTTTTTCTAAATCATATAATAAAAGTCCTGCATCTTTATAATTATCACCTAGTTTTATTCCATAAGCTAAAGCCATTTTTTTAAAACTACTGCTTCCATATGTTGATAAATCTCCAGTTAAAATTAAATCATACTCATCTGGTGTTACAGCAAAATCATGTAAATGATTACGAAGTGTTTCACAACATGCAGGAGCCATTGCACGCCCTAAGTCTTGTGCATCAGCAATATTACTTTCAACAACTCTGCCAATTGTTGCTTTTGTAACTTTAATAAACGAAGGGATGGAAGAAAGCAGTGCAACTCCACATCCTGTTGCAGTAGAAGTAAGTGATGATGGTTTTTGCCCACCATATTCGGTTGGATATCTAAATTGTCTTTCACTAGTTGCATTATGACTAGATGCACTAGCTAAAATATAATTTCCATAATTTGAATCGATAAATGTACTAGCAACTATTAAACTTTCAGTAAGAGTTGAACAAGCTGCATACACCCCTAGATATGGAAAAGAATATTTTTTTAACATATAATTAGTACATGCAAGTTGATTATTTAAATCTCCACCAACATATAAATCAATACTATGTTCAGTAATACCTTCTTTTGCGATAGCAATTTTTACTGCATCATCCAACATTTTTTGTTCACTTTTTTCCCATGAATCACATCCCGCATACGAATCTTCGTAATACTTATCAATATATTTTCCAAGAGGTCCCTCATGTTCTTTCTTTCCTGATACAGTTCCAGTTGATGTTAAATACACATCGCTAAATAAAATACTATTTCTACCAACTTTTATCATCTACATCCCCCTAATTAAAAAGATAATTGTTCCAACAATAAATGAAGATACTATACCTGTTACAATTATTGCTCCAGCAAGTTTAAACATATTAGTCAAAATTCCCGTAATAATTCCTTCACTTTTACTTTCTAATGCTGATGATGTTAGTGAATTAGCAAATCCAGTAATTGGAATAATTGTTCCTGCTCCCGCAACTTCACCGATTTTATCAAAAATACCAAATCCTGTAAGAATTGCTGCAATTGAAACAAGTACTAAAGCCATTAACATTTGTGCTTTCTTTAATTCAATATCAAAGTATTTATTAAAAACAAAAATCAATAACTCTCCAATTAAACAAATAATACCACCAATAATAAAGGCTAAAATACTATTCTTAAGAATTGGTCTTTTTACATCTTCACTATCTAGAATCTTATTATATATTTTATTTTTCATACATCTTTTCTCCTTTATTATTTAGTATTTCAAAATATGGTAAATATATACAAAAAAAATTAAAGATTAAACTCTTTAATTTTTCTTTTTAATTTAGTGATATTCCTAGATACAGTCG
>JAZSIL010000037.1:0-2321 GCA_045533785.1 Bacilli bacterium | reverse complement strand
ATATTTTATTACTCCATCTTTAATATATATACATTATACACTTTTTTAAATATTTTTTCACTTGTTTGACTAATTAAATAAAAATTACAATTTTTAACTAGAACTTACATCTTGACTAAATCACTTTTTTTTGGTAAACTATATATAAGAAAAAAGAGGTGATTAAATGAATCTATCAACTTTTTTATTTAATGTTGATAACTGGGATGATATAAATATATTTGGATATACACTTCATACTTACTCACTAATGATAGTAATAGGAGTTATATGCTGTGCGGCTGTTTTCTTTTATCGTTTAAGAAAACTTGGTTTAGATGAAAAATCAATCGACAGACTAACTATCATAACTTTATTTGGTGGAATATTTGTATATCTTGGAGCATCTTTCTTTGATACACTATGGCACTGTATTGAAATTCATTTAGAAACTGGGGCTCCATTTAAATTAGATTTTAATGAAGGTGGAATAACTTTTGCGGGCGGAATTATAACAGGAATCATCGTTTTCTTTATTGTCTTCCCACTTGGAATGAACTTTGATAAAAATAGATCTATTAACTACATGGATCAAATAGTTATTGGTATTCTAATAGCTCATTACTGCGGTAGAATTGGATGTTTCCTTTCTGGTTGTTGTTACGGAAAAAAAACTGACTTCTTTTTAGGTATATATTATTCAGAAGCTAAGGCAATAGTTCATCCAACACAGCTATATGAAGCAGCATTCTTACTTTTAGCATTCTTAGTATTCTTCTTCTTTCTTAAGAAACATCACACTGAATGCTATTTAATTTCATATGGAATTTTTAGAATCCTAATTGAACTACTTCGTGGGGATGATCGCGGTGCTTCACCATTTGGTTTCTTAACACCATCACAATTTATGTCAATTATTATGATTCTAGGTGGAATCCTTATTTTCTTCTTAAGAAAACGAGTTCTGAAAAAAGAACTAGAAAAATATCATCAAGATCCAAATTCTATTACTCCAAGAATTAGATACTATGAAGCAAGCTATAAAAATCTATTTAAAGGTCTTACAAAAAAATGTAATTGTCCAACATGTAATAGTAAATTGAAATTATCATGGCATAAAGATATTACACAAGTTAACGAAGTAGAATTAAAAAATTCAGAACATTTAGTTTATAAATGTTTAGAATGTAGTATTGAACAAGAAATAAACTAGGGTAGCATAACTACCCTAGTTTTTTATATTTTATATTTGAATAAATAAAACTTATCACTAAACATACTGAAGTAATAATAATTGAAGTTATTACTACTTTAAAATCATATTCAATATAGAAAATAGTATTAAAATTTGCAGCTACATCATCAAATATTCCTAAAGTAACTCTTGACATTAAAAAACCTAATCCTGTACATAAAACTAAGTTATATAACAACTTAGTAAAAGATAAGTATAACATCTGATGATTAGATAAACCTAATAATTTTAACTTCTTTAGATTTTCCTCAAGATATAAATGCTCCTGATATGCTATATAAATTGATAGTAAAATAATAATCACAACAATAGCTACCAAAGCATATTTTACCATTTCTAAAACATTATCATATAATTGTTGATGTTTTGCAATCGAAGTATCAAAATTAATTATTGAATATTTATATTCCTTAAATTTATTAACTAAATCAAGTGATAAATTATTAGAAGCAACTGTATATTCAATTCCTTCAAACACAAATTTTATATAATTATCTGTTACAATACCAATATTTCCCATCATCATAATAATTTCTCCATTTTCCATTGATGACACCATTTCTTCCTTATAATTTATTAATTCTTGTACAATTGTTAAATTAGATTCTCCAGTAAATAACATAACAGATCTTGCTTCTTCTCCATCTTTCACATTTTCATTGCTTTTTAACTTTAATCCTTCTGGACAATATGTTGGTAAAGTAAATAATCTATTATTAAATACTAACCCATTTTCTCCAAATGTTAAATAAGCTGCTGTCATACTTTTTTCAATGTCAAATTCATCTTCTGATGTATTGTATTCTAAATCAATATTCTTATACACACATCGCATAAATAAATCACCATCATTTTCATAAACTAAAACTTCTGTTGGTAAGCTTGTTTCCTTAGAGAAAATTATTTTTTGTGAAATTGCATCAGCTTCAGTATGCATTTTTGTTTTTGTTTGTAGTGTATATGTTGTTTCTGTTTCAGTAACTATTGCTTCATTATCACTAGCAATATCTTTTGCTAATGATTGTAATAAATAAGGATAACTTGCATTACTTGGCCATGAACTTTTTATTTTAAAGTTTTTATTAAC
>JAZSIL010000259.1:0-4982 GCA_045533785.1 Bacilli bacterium | reverse complement strand
CGTGAATTACTGAAGATAGTTTAAGTTCTTTAGTAACGCCTGTTTTATTATTTTTTACTGTTAAAGTATAAGTAACAGTTTCAGTATAATTAGGCATTTTAATTACACGACCATTATCAGAAACTAGATCTTTATTTGAAGATACACTTACAATTGAATAATCAGACATTGTCTTATATAGTGCAAGTTCTGCTTCAATTAATTCAACGAATTTATACCAAAGTTCACCATTTCCTTCAAGTAATGTTTGAGGACAATCTTTACCTGAGAATGTATGATGTCCTTGAACACGTGTAATGTCAAGATTATTTTGAACAAGTAGTCTTGATACAAGTTGAGCAGTAATGTGATATGTCATCCAAAGGTCAGATCCTAAGTTACATGCAGATTCAATACCAATTGAATTTAAGTTACCGCCACGACTTGAAATATAATTATATGAACTATTGTAGTAAGTATTACCCATATAATATTTGCCGTTTTCAATTTTCCATGTTGGACCATAGAATGTTAAACGATAGTTACCTGGAGCTTCAATATTAGTTGTTTGTCCATTTACTGAATAGCTATAGCCTGATTTAACGCTTGAATTAGCTACTACTTTAAATACTGGTTTAGTATTTGAAGTAGCTTTAACACCTGTATCTAACCATTGGAATTTAGTTCCAGTACCATCTCCTGCATGCCATGCAACTTCAGTATCAGGCATTGAATGGAAGATACCATCATTACCTGTTGAGTAGTGCCAACTTGTTCCACCCCAATCTGCACCATGGAAACCATTATATAATGATTTAGCTATAATTTCACCATCTTGATGTGCAAGCGGCATACCTGAATAGTGAACTGTAATAAATTCAATGCTAGTCATTTTTGGTCTATTTGGTTCAATAAAATAATCATCATTTATGCTGTATTCCCAGTTAAAGAATAAATCAGATACTGAACATGCAACACTTGTATCATAATCATATGCAACATTTAATTCATCTACATAGTATACTTCTGCATTATGTGCATTAGTAATTACACTATATAACTTTTTATCTTCTTCTGTTAATACTGTAATTCCAAGCACAAGTTCTACATCACTACGTCCTTCCATTTGGGCAACGATTTCAACATAACCACCTTTAACACCATAAACTTGACCATTTTCATCAACTGTTGCGATAGATGGATCTTTAGAAGACCATACTACTTTACCAGTTGCAGCCATAACTTCTGCATTAATTTGAATGTATTCATCAACACCAACTACTGAAGTAGATTCAAATTTTGCATCAATATATGGATCAACAAATACTTCAACTTCAAATGAACCATTAAGATCAGGGTTAGCAAGTACTTCATATGTTACTGTAACTTTCCCTACTTCATGTCCATACATTACAGCATATTTATCAATTGATAAGATAGATGGATCACTAGATGTGAAAACAATCTTCTTATTTGTAGTTTCAGCAGGTAATAATACCCATGATAATTGATATGAATCAAGTTTACCAAGTTTTTCAACTTTTGTAAGTTCAAATGATTCAGCAGGTGTAGAAGCACTCCACATTGCAGTAAGAGTTAAATCACAAGCCATATCAGGAGTAATTTTTTCAACTTTCTTACCATTTTCATCATACCAACCAAGGAATGTTCTTCCATCATCAACTACTAGTTCTACTAAGTCAATAGAATCACCTAATTCATATTCTTCAATTAGAGGTATTGCGATTTGTGTAGCATCCATTAATGCTTGATTCATTGAATCTTTCCAAGTAATAGGAGGTGTTCCATTTAACCATTGACCAAGTCTTAAAATACCAACATATGAGTTCCATGCATTTTGTGCACCATTAGCAGCTGTAACTTGTGCATCAAATACTGTAAACCATGCATTCCATTCTTTAAAGTTTTCTGTTGCGTTTACAAAGCAAGTATCATCAATTTGGTCTTGTCCACCTTGTTTATAGAATTTATAATTACCTTGAGATTGTTTATCTTTCCATTGTGCAATAACTTTAGACTTAAATGTAGCATAATCATCACTTGGTTTTAACCAATTATAATATGATGTAAATACATATTCGATTACTTCTTCAACATTATTAGGTGATCTTCTTGGAAGTTGACCTTCTTCATACACATAAGTAATTGTAAAATGAGTATCTAATTCCCAGTTAGCATACACAGTAACTGGACCAGTAATGTTCTTACCAATAACTTTAACATAAGCTTGAGATCCTTCAGTAAGAGTCCAACCTAAGAAAATATAACCTTCGCGAATAGGAATTGGTAATTCAAGAGTTGTACCTTCTAAATAAGTCTCTGGAGCAGCTTCTGTCATCGAACCACCATTACATACAAATGAAATTTCACTATAAACATCAATCTTTTTCCAGTTAGCATAGTATTTAACATTTGAAGTTGTATCTGCAGGAATTTCTGTAACATAAGTTGTTGAACCAAGTTTAATAGACCAACCTAAAAATTCATACTTTTCTTTAGTAGGAATAGGTAACACAACAACTTCACCAGGTAGGAATGATTTAGGAGCATCTTCTGGAAGTTTACCACCATTTAAAACGTAAGATATAGTTAAAGGTTCTAGAATCTTTTCCCATTTAGCTACTAAATTGTAATTCTTATTTGTAACTTCAAATACTAATTCATCACCTTCATACCAACCAAGGAAGTTATATCCTTCTTTTGTTGGAACAGGAAGAGTAACTTTTTCATCTTCAATAAATTCTAACGCAGCATCATCAGGTAGGATTCCACCATCTACATCATAACTAATTGTATATTTTACAATTTCTTTTTCCCATTTAGCTACTAAATTATAATTCTTATTTGTAACTTCTGATACCAATTCTTCGCCTTCATACCAACCAAGGAAATTATATCCTTCTTTTGTTGGAACAGGAAGAGTAACTTTTTCATTTTCATTAAATTCTAACACAGCATCATTAGGAAGAATTCCACCATCTGCATCATAATTAATTGTATATTTTGCTAATACCTTTTCCCATTTAGCTACTAAATTATAATTCTTATTTGTAACTTCAGATACTAATTCATCACCTTCATACCAACCAAGGAAATTATATCCTTCTTTTGTTGGAACAGGAAGAGTAACTTTTTCATTTTCATTAAATTCTAACACAGCATCATCAGGAAGAATTCCACCATCTACATCATAATTAATTGTATATTTTGCTAATACCTTTTCCCATTTAGCAACTAAATTTATATTACCTGTTGTTCCAACTGGAATTTCAGTTACTTTTGTATTATTTAAATACCAACCAAGAAATGTATAAGCTTCTTTTGTTGGATTGACTAAAGAAACAGGAAGCGATAATATAGAATATTTAGTTACATTTGATTCACCACTATATGTACCATCATTTTCATAAGTTACATTAAATTCACTTTGTTTAACAGTAATATCAAATGTATATTCCTTAGTTTCTTTTTTTAACGTAAATACTGCTTTTATTGTAACATTACCATCTTTTAATGCAGTAATTTTACCATTAACAACTGTTGCAATATCATTATTAGAACTAGTCCATTCAACACTAGCGCTCTCTTGAAGTTCATATTCAAGAGTTACTTCTTCTCCTACATACATTGAAGAAATAGTATTATTGAATGAAACATCATTAAGTTTATTCTTTTTACACGAAGTTAAACTTAATACAACCACTAATAAAGTTATTAGTGATAAAGTAAATATTTTTTTCATAAAAAGTCCTCGCTTTCTTCACTAATAATATACTATATTTTTTTTAATTAGTCAAACGCTTTTTATTTTAACACTTAACTATAAAATAAAAAGCGATAATAGAATATCCATTATCACTTTTATTTTAATTTAGTTTTGTACTTTTTATCTTATTCAGCAGGTAAGTTTTCAGGAACTGTAACTATAGTAGAACCAATTTTACTGAAGCTCATAGGCATAGCAATATCGTATTCAATAACTATTCCTTGATAAGTCATCTTAAAATACATTTCTACATCTACTAATGAAACTTTACCTTCAGAAAGAGTGATATTATACTTTTTAATTGAAAGTTCATCCATTGTTATACCTTCCATACCAACTAATTCACTAGATAAAGATTCTAAAACTTTATCTAAAATTTTATCTAATGCTTCTGTGTTTCCAACCCAAACACCATCTTCTAATACGAAGGATTCATCAACTTCAATGTCTAATAAATCATTTGTAGTTGAATATTCATCTACATTCACAGTTTCTAAAAGCATCCATTCATCTTCAAGTTTAACATATTCTTTAACTTGATCACCTTCAATAACTACATAAGAATAAGCTTTTTCACCTTCTGCAGTAGTTATAACATAAGACTTCGTACTATCATTTTCAAGATACATTTCCATTTCAACTGTTTCCGTATCTGTTTGACCATCCATTGACATTTTCATTACCATTTTCATATTGTAATTAATAGTACAATTAGCAGTTTCTAATTCAGCCATTGCAGTTTTTAATTCTGCCATTGGATCTGGTGCTACATAATTAGGATCAACTTCACCACATTCACATTTGCCTTCAACATAATTATGTTCATGACCATTATTATTACAACTTGCAACTAATGCAGCACATAAAAGCATTACAAATACTAATAAAACTTTTCTAAATTTTTTCATTTTTTTATCCTTTCTTTTGTTTGTTAAAATTATTTAACAAAAATATTTACACTTTAATTATATCATAAATTTAATATAAAAACAATAAATTATACAAAAATTCCCAAAAATAGATATTCTTGGGAATTAATTATTTTATAATATTATAGTTGTGGACCAGCTTTAACTAGTGCTTTACCAGCATCATTTCCTGTATATTTAACAAAGTTCTTAACGAAACGAGCAGATAAATCTTGAGCTTTAACTTCCCATTCTTTAGCATCAGCATAAGTATCACGAGGATCTAAGATTGCTGGATTAACACCAGG
>JAZSIL010000038.1:0-2480 GCA_045533785.1 Bacilli bacterium | reverse complement strand
CATCGGTTCAAATCCGATCGGGACCTCCATTAAAGTAAATCGGTAAGTCTTCTAAGTAAGGCTTACTTTTTTTAATTATATAGGGTATTTTAGCAAATAATAGTTAGAATATCCTCTTTTTTTATTCATTTATGAAACATTTAGATTTAATGACTAATAGTTGTAAATACAACTATTGGAGACTGACCACGGACTCGAACCTATAATTCTTTAATATTAAATAAATTTTGATAACATAAAATTTGCAACTATCATTATTATTGATTGTTTATAAGAAACATGCTAAAATGTAGTAAATTTAATGTATTGAAATTGGTGGAGTCTGTCAGCATTTTAAAGGAGTGTTTTGACGACTTTTTTATTTGTTTTAATTAAAGATTGGAGATTCAATGTGAATAAAAAAATATCTCTTTCCACAACCCACATCATATTAATAAGTTTTATAATAGTCATATTCATTGGTAGTGTCTTATTAGCATTACCGATTAGTTCGAAAAATGGAATTAGTGTTAATTACATTGATGCTTTATTTACGGCTACTACATCCACATGCGTAACGGGACTTGTAACTGTACCTACATATTCTACATGGAGTATGTTTGGTCAAATTGTTATTCTTATTCTAATTCAAATTGGTGGATTAGGAGTAGTTGCATTTATGTCTGCATTTATGATAATCATAAATAAGAAATTAAGATTCAAAGATTATCAATTGATTCAAGATGCATTTAATCTTAATACTATGTCAGGCTTGAGACAATTTATAAAACATGTGTTTTTAGGTACTCTATTAATTGAGGTTATAGGTGCAATTTTATATATGTTTGTTTTCATACCTGAATATGGTGCAAAAGGAATTTGGATTTCTATTTTTAATTCAGTTTCTGCTTTTTGTAATGCTGGAATGGACGTAATAGGAGAAGTTAGTTTATTAGAATATGCTACAAATCCATTAGTTAATGTTACTACATCATTGTTAATAGTTCTAGGAGGTCTAGGATTTATTGTTTGGTGGGATATTTTAAGGGTAATGAAGCAATTTAAAAATAAAAAATTTAATTGTTTTAAATCATTAACATTACATAGTAAGATTGTAATTAGTTCAACTTTAGTTCTTATTTTTGGGGGTGCATTACTAATATTTTTATTTGAATATAGTAATGCAAATACAATTGGTGTTTATAATATTTTTGATAAAATTCAAATTTCTATCTTTCAATCAATTACTACAAGAACTGCAGGATTTGCAACGATACCTCAAGAAAATCTTACAGATCAATCTGTAATTACATGTTTAATTCTAATGTTTATAGGTGGTTCACCTGTTGGAACTGCAGGTGGTATAAAAACAATTACTGCAGTATCTTTATTAGCTATTGCGATTGCATCAATAAGAAATAAAAAAGAAGTTGTATTATTCAATAGAAATTTATCAAGTGAAATTACAAGAAAAGCAGTTGCTGTTACTGCAATGTCTTTTATGATAGTTATGATTTCAACCATATTATTAAGTTTAACAATTGATAAATCAATAGTGGATATCTTATACGAAACTGTTAGTGCAACAGCTACTGTTGGTTTATCAAGAAACATAACTCCTTTTTTAAATAGTATTGGAAAGATTATTGTTATTATAACAATGTATTTAGGACGAGTAGGTCCAATATCATTAGCTATCGCATTTAAATCTAAAAAAGAATCAAGCAATATAATATTAAACCCTACTGAAGAAGTAAGTATTGGATAGGAGGAAAAAATAATGAGTATAAATAAAACATATGCCGTTTTTGAACTTGGAAGATATGGATTATCTGTTGCAAAAGAATTAGTAAATAATGGAGCTGAAGTAATTGCAGTAGACTTAAATGAAAATATAGTAAATACTGTTTCTACTGAACTTCCTTTTTGTAAATGCGCAGATACAACTGATGCTGAAGTGTTAAAGAGATTAGGTATTTCAAATGTTGATATTGTTATTGTAGCTATGGCAGGAAATATTGAATCAAGTGTTATGACGGTAATGCAGTGTAAAGAATTAGAGGTTCCAACAGTAATTGCTAAATGTTCAAATGAAATGCATTTTAAGATTTTAACTAAAGTTGGGGCAGATAAGGTAGTATTTCCAGAAAAAGATTCAGGAATCAGAATGGCTAAAAATCTATTAAGTTCAGGACTTTTAGATTCTATAGAATTGTCAAATGAAGTTTCAATGGTTGAACTGGATATGAAAAAAGATTGGATAGGAAAAAATTTACTTGAACTAGACTTTAGAAAAAAATATTCATTGAATATTATTGCAATTAAAGAAAATGGAAAAATCAATATTAATATAGATCCTAATATACCTTTAAATGAAAACATGAAATTAATTGTCATTGGTAATAAAAATAAAATATTGAAAATAAAATAGTTAAGATAATTATAAATACTATAACATAAGACCACTAAAGCTAACATTAGCCTTAATGGTCTTTTACTTT
>JAZSIL010000115.1:0-16465 GCA_045533785.1 Bacilli bacterium | reverse complement strand
AAGAAGATAAGTTTCCATTTAAATCATTTAAATGAGAAAAAAATGAACTATTTTTGATAAAATAATAATATAATATTGGGAGGCAGTATCATTATGAAATTTTTATTTTGTTTTATATATTTATTAATTTTATCAGTATTTGTTTTTATAATCGGAAGAATTATTCCAAGATCTTGGATTAAAGAAGATAAGTTTCCATTTAAATCATTTAAATGGGAAAAAAATGGACTAATTTATGAAAAATTAAAAATAAAAAAATGGAAGACAAAGCTTCCCGATGCAAGTTTAATATTAAATAAAATAATTCCTAATTTATATCCCACAAAAAGAATGAAAAATAGTGATAAAGAAAAAGCTACAATATTAATAAAAGAATCATGCGTTGCAGAAGGAACACATAAAGTTGTAAGCATTTTAGGATTCTTTTGTATTTATATTTGGAAGTCTTTTGGTGGAGTTAGTGTAGCGGTTGTTTTTTATTTATTTAATATACCATTTATCTTAATTCAAAGATATAATCGTCCAAGACTAAAAAAGATCGCTTGTAAACTTAATAATTAAAATAAGGTGGAAAAATATCCACCTTATTTATTTTTTTTCAAATAATAACTCCTATATCTTATTTAATAATAACTCCTATATCTTATTTAAATTAATTGTCGATTATGTTTTGATATGATATAATATTGTAGAAAAAGTAGGTAAATTAATATGAATAAAGAAAAAAAGCGACAAATATCTAATGTTATAAAATTAAGTATCCCAGCTATACTAACACAAATTGCTACAATTATTATGCAATATATTGATTCAGCTATGGTCGGAAGGTTAGGTGAAAATGCATCAGCTGCTATTGGACTAGTTTCTACTTCAACATGGCTTTTTGGTGGAATATTAAGTGCTATAGCAGTTGGTTTTAGTGTTCAAATTGCTCATTATTTTGGTGCTAAAGAGTTTAAAGAAGGACGAATTGTTTTAAGACATGGGTTAGTTTTTTCTTTAATTATAGCTATGATTTTATTAATGCTTGGTTCATTAATTGCATTTCCGTTACCAATGTTATTACGTGCTGATACTTCAATTTGGAATGATGCCTCACTTTATTTTCTCGTTTTTTCGTTTAGTTTACCTTTTATGATGTTAAATAATTTATGCGCATCTAGTTTACAATGTAGTGGAAATATGATTATACCTAGTATCTTAAATGCTGTTATGTGTTTATTAGATGTCGTTTTTAATTTAATATTTATCCCTAATTATGGTGTTTTAGGAGCGTCAATAGGAACAGCACTTTCAGTGGTAGTAACGTCTATTATTATGTTTGTTATTTGTTGTCTTGTTGATAAAAGATTAAAGATAACTATTAAAGATAATTCTAAGTATAATAAATTTATTATTAATAAAGCAATTAGAATTTGTATTCCGATAGCGCTTGAACAAGTTGCGAGAAGTGGTGCAATGATTGTTTCCACAGGTATTATAGCACCACTTGGGAATACGGCTGTTGCTGCAAATTCATTTGCAGTAACCGTTGAAAGCATTTGTTATATGCCTGGATTTGGTGTTCAATCTGCTGCAACTACCCTTGTAGGGCAGGAAATGGGCGCAGGAAATTATGAAAAAGCTAAACAATATGGTAATATTTCGATATGGTTAGGTTCTTTAATTATGACTGTTATGGCAGCACTATTATTTATAATTTGTCCATACGTATTTAAACTACTTACTCCTGTAGAAGAAGTCATGATACTTGCTACAACTGTACTTAGAATTGGGTGTTTTGCAGAACCTTTATATGGTGTATCAATCGTTGCATCAGGTGCTCTTCGTGGTGCTGAGGATACTTTTGTTCCTAGTATCTTAAATTTAATTTCTATTTGGGTAGTAAGAATTACTCTATCAATTATTTTAGTTATTCCACTTGGCCTAGTCGGTGTTTGGCTTGCTAATACAATTGAACTGTGTGTTAGAGGTATTTTACTTTTAATTAGGCAAGTTACATCAAAATATTATTTTAGAAAAGAAGTTTTAATACAATAATTACCAATTAATTGGTAATAATAAATAAATTATGATATAATAATTTAGATTATTAGTTTAATTATTATTCGGAGGAAATAAAAATGGATTTAAAATTATTTGCAGAAATATTAGAAACAATAATGATTTTAAGTTTTGGTGTATCATGGCCTATTTCAATTTATAAAACATTAAAAGCAAAAACATCAGCTGGTAAGAGCCCTTTATTTATCAGTATGATTATTTTTGGTTATATTTGTGGTATAATTAGTAAAATTATTGCAGGAAATTATAATTTAGCTTTTTATTTTTATTGGATTAATTTAGCTACTACGACAACTGATTTAGTGATTAATCTATATTATATGAATAAAGAAAAGAATGCAGTAAAGTAAGAAATTGAAAGGTCGCTATTTTTTAGCGACTTTTTTAAATGCTAGAGGTGAGGATATGAAAAAATTATTTACAATAGATCTACAAGATTATAATAATTTATCAGAATATTATATAAGACCATCTTCAAGAGCTATCATAATTAAAGATCAAAAAGTTGCACTTGTATATAGTAAAAAATATGATTATTATAAGTTTCCAGGTGGTGGAATAAAAAAAGGTGAAACAAATATTGAGGCATTAATTAGAGAAGTAAAAGAAGAAACTGGGTTAGTTGTTATTGAAAATACAATATGTGAATTTGGTAAAGTACTAAGAATTCAAAAAACTGATGATGATAAAATCTTTTATCAAGAAAATTATTATTACTTATGTAATGTTTTAGATAATTTAACAATGCAATCTTTAGATGATTATGAAAAGGAAGAAGAATTTGTACTTGTGTATGTTGAACCAAGAATTGCGATAAATAAAAACTATCAACATCAAGATACTTTATTTCGTAAAACAATGATTGATAGGGATGCAAAAGTTTTAGAAATTTTGTTAGAAGAAAAGGTGGTGGAATAATGAAATTAGTTCTTGCAGAAAAAGAAGAGTTAAATTTAGTTTCAGCATTATATGAATCTGTAAAAAATACCAAATTTTGTGTATGGGATAGTGAGTATCCTACAATTAAGAATATTAAATATGATTTTAAACATAAGTGTTTATATGTTTTAAAAGATGATAATAAAATTGTAGGTGCAATATCAGTAAACCATAAAAATGAATTAAATAAATTAAAAGATGTATGGCTTTATACAAAAGATCCGTGTGAAATAGCACGTGTAGTTGTTGATCCTAATTGTCAAAATAAAGGGTTAGGAGAATTTATGATTAATGAAATATGTAATATCTTAAGCGAAAAGGGTAAACTTTGTATACATTTAGCTGTTGAAGAAAATAATTTACCAGCTATAAGAATTTATGATAAATGTGGCTTTCTACAAGGTCCAATATGTTACATGTTTGAGCATAATTATTATTTATATGAGAAAAAACTTTAATAAAATATCAAATTTTGTTTTATAAAAATTTCCTTTTAGGAGGTGTGATATGATATCATTAGAATTATTAAAGTATGCATATGTTAAAGGTTTTATAATTAGTATTAACATAACTAATTATTTAAATATCGCTAATAAACCATTAGATATGCTAACATCAAGTGATTTAGAAATATTAGATAATATAATTAAAGAATATGAACTTAAAACTTATTATTTTAAAGAAAAAGAAGTTCTTCCAAGAGTTAAAATTATTTTAGGTTTTTTTAAAGCCATCAATCCAAATAGTTTACTAGATGTAGGAAGTGGGAGAGGTGTGTTTTTGTTTCCTTTTCTATGTGAATTTCCTAGTTGCAGTGTAACATCAATTGATATTTTAGATTACCGAGTAAAAATGATTAATAATATTAGACTAGGTGGTATTGATAAATTAAATGCTGTTTATGGTGATATTACAAATTATGAAACAAATGAAAAATTTGATTGTGTAACTCTTTTAGAAGTATTAGAACATATCCCTAATGTTTTAGCTGCCATAAAAAATGCGGTAAAGCTTAGTAGAGAGTATATAATAGTTACAGTTCCTTCAAAAGAAGATGATAATCCTGAACATATTCATTTATTAACAAAAGATATTCTTATAAAATATTTTAATGAATGCGGTGTTCATAATTTAAAATTTAATGGGGTAAATGGACATTTAGTTTTAATTGCAAGAAAGTAGGTGATAAAATGTATAATCAAATATTTAAATATCCAAGAACTAAACATTTAGAAGGTTCAAGATTACAAAAAGGTGATGAAGATTTAAGTCAAGTTCCTTTTAAAGATATTCTTGGTAAATATATAGTAATTGAAGAAAAAGTTGATGGAGCAAATTCAGCAATTTCATTTGGTAATAATGGTGAATTATTACTTCAAAGTAGAGGTCATTATTTAACTGGGGGATATAGAGAACGACATTTTGATTTATTAAAACAATGGGCAAGTGCTCATCAAAGTGAGCTTTATGAAGTTCTTGGTAATAGATATGTTATGTATGGTGAATGGCTTTACGCAAAGCATTCCGTTTATTATGATTTATTACCACATTATTTCATGGAATTTGATATTTATGATAAAGTAGAAAAAGTCTTTTTAAGTACAAAAAGAAGAATGGAATTACTAAAAAATTTACCTGTTGTGAGTGTTAAAGTATTAGCTAATGGAAAATTTTCTAATGAAAGTGATATTTTAAAGTATCTTACTACTTCTAATTTTATTTCAGAAAAACATCTAGATAATTTATGTGAAGCTTGTGATAGTTTATCTATCGATAAAGATAGATGTTTAAAAGAAACAGATAATTCAAGACTTATGGAAGGTTTATATATAAAAGTAGAAGATGATGATACTGTAATAGAACGTTTAAAATATGTTCGATATTCCTTTTTACAAACTGTAGTTGAATCTAAAACACATTGGTTAGATCGTCCGATAGTACCTAATAAACTTGATAAAGACATAAATGATTTATTTTAGGTGATAGTGATGCTAGAAAAACTATATGAATTATTACCAAAAAATGATTTAGATTTTGAATATATAATTAATGGAATTTTAAAACCATATAAAGAAGATTTAAAAAATACGCATCAAGAGTTAGCTTGGCATGGAGAAGATGATGTTTTAACACATACAATTATGGTTTTAAAAGAATTAGTTAATTTAAGAGAATATCAAACTTTATCAAAGATAGAACAGTTAACAGTATTTCTTGCGGCATGTTTCCATGATGTGGGTAAAATTACTTGTACAAAAGTTATTGATGGAAAAATAAGATCTTATAATCATGGTAAAGTTGGTTCAAGAATGGTTAGAAGTTATTTATATAAAGAATTAGGGCTTGGTGGTAAGAAAGAATTATTAAATTTACGTGAAGCTATTTGTTTACTTATCAAATATCATTCAAATCCTGTATACACTGCTTTTGATAATGACGCTGAAAGAAAAATCTTAATGATTTCTGCAAATAGTGAATTAGTACCATTATTTACAATTAAACTTCTTTGTATTTTATCTACTGCTGATGTACTAGGTAGAATAGGTAATGAAAAAGAAGAGCAAGTTGAAAAAATTAATTATTTCAAAGAACTATCTAAAGAATTAGGAGTATTTGATACTTATTATAAATTTAGTAATATTCACTCAAGATTTAAGTATTTTAATAAAGAACTTGACTGGTATAAAGATGAATTATACTGTAATTATAAATGTAATGTAATCTTAACGGTTGGGCTGCCAGGTACTGGGAAAGATACTTATATAGAAAAAAATTATCAAAATATGAAAGTTATTTCATTAGATGGAATAAGAGATGAATTAAGAATTAAACCACAAGAAGATGAATCTAGAGTAATTACGATTGCGAAAAATAGGGCAAAAGAATATTTAAGATATGGAATATCATTTGTATGGAATGCAACAAATATGTCAAATATGACAAGAAATAGTTTAATTTCTTTGTTTCATGATTACCATGCTTGTGTAAAAATTATTTACTTAGAAACATCTTATGATGAATGTTTAAAGAGAAATCAAAATAGAATTAAAGAAGTTCCATTAAAAGTGATTGAAAAAATGCTTAATTCACTTGTTATTCCCGAAATATTTGAAGCTGATGAAATTGAGTGGATTACTACTTAGAAAAAAATATGTGGATATTTGTTGCTTTTTATTTTAAGTTTTGATATAATATTTGAAAGAAAAATTGGACTTAATTTAAAAGGTCAACATAATAGTCTGATATTAGAAGGCCTATTGTAGGCCTTTTTTTCTGGAAAATTAATAATCAAGGAGTTTAAGATGAAGAACTTATTTACTTTAGATGAACTTACTAATCAAGAAATTATGGATATTCTAAATGACGCTATTGCTTTTAGTAATGGTAAAGATTTTTCACTTTCTGGTAAAATTGTTGCCAATTTATTTTTTGAACCTTCAACAAGGACGGAGTATTCCTTTGTTATGGCGGAACATCTTCTTAATATGAAGCCTATTTCGTTTAACAAAGCATCTTCGTCTTTTTCTAATAAAGGGGAAACTTTTGAAGATACAGTTAAATGTTTTGAAGCATTTGGTGTTGATGCATTTGTAATAAGACATTCTGAAAATGAATATTACAAGAACTTAAATTTAAGCGTACCACTACTTAATGCTGGCGATGGAACTCATGCACATCCAACACAATGCTTACTTGATTTACTAACTATTTATCAAGAATTTGGCTCATTTGATGGACTAAAGGTTTGTTTTGTAGGTGATATTAAATTCTCTAGAGTTGCTCATGAAGGAATTAAGACAATGGAACGTTTAGGAATGGAATGTTTTGTTAGTGGTCCTAATATTTACATGGAAGATGATTATAAGTTTGTAGAATTAGATGAAGCTGTTAAGATTATGGATGTTATTGTACTACTTAGAGTGCAAAATGAACGTCATGGAGAAGCTGATCAAGTTGAAAAGTCTTCATATTTAAGTTTATATGGAATGACTAAAGAACGTGCACTAAATATGAAAAAAGGTGCTATCATTATGCATCCTGCACCATTTAATCGTGGTATTGAAATTGAAGATGCAGTTTTAGATCTTCCACAATGTCGAATTTTCAAACAAATGAAAAATGGAGTGTTTGTTCGTCAAGCAGTTCTAAAAAGGAGTTTTGAATAATGCTTTATACTTTAAAAGGTGGTTATGTATACACTAATAAACAAATAGTAAAAACTAATGTAATTGTAAATGATAAAAAAATTATTGAAATTAGTGATAATGTTTTAGGTGAAGTAGTTGATGTTACTGGATTATACGTAGCACCTAGTTTCATAGATCCACATGTTCATATGCGTGAACCAGGATTTACGGAGTCTGAAACTATAAAAACAGGATCACTTGCGGCAGCGCGTGGTGGGTACACAAAAGTATTTTTAATGCCTAATACAAAACCTGTTATTTCAAGTATTGAAGCATATAATGAATTACTAAATATTATTAAAAGAGATTCTTGTATTGAATGTTTACCACTTGTTGCGATTACCAAAGATGAATTAGGTAAGGAACTTGTAGATTTTGAAAAGTTTAATTGTGTAGGTTTTTCTGATGATGGTAAACCAGTAAGTAATTCATATCTTGTTTATCAAGCAATGTTGAAACTTAAAAAATTAAATAAACCAATGTTATGTCATTGTGAAGATTTAGAATTAGTTAATAAAGGAACATTCAATAATTCAGATAAACAAGCATCAAGTGATGCACTTCCTAATCTTGATATCTCTGAAACTACTAATGTAGCTAGAGATTTAGTTATCGCAAATAAAACAGGATGTCATTATCATGTGTGTCATCTTGCGACTAAAGAATCACTTGATTTAGTTAAATATTATAAATCAATAGGATGTAATTGTACAATTGAAGTCACACCTCATCATGTTGTGTTAAATGATGAAATGATTGAAATTACACCTAACTATAAGATGAATCCTCCAATTAGAGGTATTAAAGATCAAAAAGCTTTAATTGAAGGTATTATTAATGGTGATGTTGATATGATTTCAACAGATCATGCTCCACACTCTTTTGAAAAGAAGAATAAAGAAATAAATTCATCTGCTTTTGGTATTGTTGGGCTTGAGACATCATTTCCGTTACTTTATACGCATCTTGTAAAAAGTGGACTGATAAAAGTTGAAAAACTATTTGATTTAATGAGTTATAATGTTGCAAAAGCTTTTAATTTAGATAATCATGAAATATGTATTGGAAATGAATTATCAGTTGTTGTGCTTGATTTAAATAATGAATTTACAATCGATAAGAATACTTTCTTATCAAAATCTAATAACACACCATTTGATGGGTGGAAATGTTATGGAAAAGTAATAAAAACAATTTGTAAAGGAGAAATAGTCTATGAAGCCTAAAAAGTTAGTATTAAAGAATGGATTAGAATTTATAGGTGTTGGTAGTGGTGCAGAAAAAGTTGCAGAAGTTGTATTTCATACTGGAATGATTGGCTACCTTGATATTTTAAAAAATCCATATTATGCTGGAAAATTTGTATGTATGACTTATCCATTAATTGGTAATTATGGTGCAAGCGATGATGAATTTGGATCTAAAGAATATCATGTCGAAGGTTTCATAGTTAAAGATAATGAATTTATTTCTTCTAATATGCGTTACATGGATTCAATGGATGATTTTGCGGAAGCAAACGATTTACCATTCTTATGTGATATTGATACTAGAATGCTAGCAAAAATAATTCGCGATGAAGGAAGTATGTTAGGTATAATTACTGATATAGAAACTACAGTTGAAGAAGCATTGCTAAAAATTAATGCTTATACACCTAATAAAGGAATGGTTAAAAAGCTTGCTACTAAACGCCCTAATATGGTTAAAGCAAATAAACCGAAATATACAGTTGTATGTCTTGATTTAGGATGTAAAAATAATATTGTTAATGAACTTACATCTCGTAAATGTAATGTTGTAGTGTTACCATATAATACAGATGCAGCAAAGATTATGTCATATAAACCAAATGCAATTATTGTAAGTAATGGACCAGATACTCCAGTTGAATTAGAAGTTGTTGTTAATAATTTAAAACAATTAGTAGGAAAACTTCCAATTGCTGGAATAGGATTAGGTCATTTACTTGTTGCAGAAGCTTGTGGAGCAAGTGTTAAGAAGATGAAATTTGGTCATCATGGGGCTAATCAATCTGTTAAGAATTTAATAACTAATAAAGTAATTATCACATTACAAGGTCATAATTATGAAATAGACAAAGAATCTTTAAAAGATACTAATTTATGTGTATTACTAGAAAATTTAAGTGACTCATCAATTGAAGGTGTATATTCTAAAAAAGATTTAGTTGTTACTTCAGAGTTTGATGTAGTAGATGCAAGTGCATCACCTAGTGTTAAATCAATTTATGATGAATTAATTGATTTAATTAAATCTTCAAAAGGAGGGAACTAATAATGCCAAAACGTACTGATATTCATAAAATTTTAATTATTGGTTCTGGTCCTATTGTCATTGGTCAAGCAGCAGAATTTGACTATGCAGGCACTCAAGCTTGCCTTGCTTTAAAAGAAGAAGGATATGAAGTTGTTTTGATTAACTCAAATCCGGCAACTATTATGACAGATAAATTAGTTGCAGATAAAGTATATATGGAACCACTTGATCTTGAATTTACATCAAGAATTATTCGTTATGAACGTCCAGATGCAATTTTATGTGCATTAGGTGGTCAAACTGGTCTTAATTTATGTGTTAGTTTAGCCAAAAAGGGTGTTTTAGAAGAATGTGGTGTTGAAGTTTTAGGAACTAGTATTGCTGCGATTGAAGAAGCTGAAGATAGAGAAAAATTTAAAAATTTATGTCAAAGAATTGGTGAACCAATTATCGAATCAGATATTGCAAATACTGTAGAAGGTTCTTTAGAAATAGCAGAACGAATTGGATATCCAATTGTAGTTAGACCTGCATTTACTTTAGGTGGTACAGGTGGTGGATTTGCCAATAATGAAGAAGAACTACGCAGTCTTGCTGATTATGCATTAAGTCTTTCTCCAGTTCATCAAATTTTAATCGAAAAAAGTGTAAAAGGTTATAAGGAAATTGAGTTTGAAGTAATGCGAGATGGAAACGATACTGCAATTTGTATTTGTAGTATGGAAAATATTGATCCTGTTGGTGTTCATACTGGGGATTCAATGGTTGTTGCACCATGTCAAACTCTTACAACTAAAGAATTTAATATGCTAAAAAGAGCATCAATTAAAATTATTAGAGCACTAGGTATTAAAGGTGGTTGTAATGTTCAATTTGCATTAGATCCTGAATCTTATGATTATTATGTAATTGAAGTAAATCCACGTGTAAGTAGATCAAGTGCCCTTGCATCAAAGGCAAGTGGATTCCCTATTGCAAGAGTAACTGCTAAAATTGCTTGTGGGTTAAACTTAGAAGAAATTGAAATTGCAAGTGGACAAGCTGCTTTTGAACCGACACTTGACTATGTTGTATGTAAATTTGCAAGATTTCCATTTGATAAATTTAATGATGTAACCAAAACATTATCTACACAAATGAAAGCTACTGGTGAAGTAATGAGTTTAGGACGTACTTTTGAAGAATCATTCTTAAAAGGTATTAGATCTCTTGAAACTAAAGTAGATCATTTATATATGGAAAAATTTAATAATGTTGAAACATCTGAATTATTAAAACAAATTGAAATTCCGACAGATGAAAGAATTTTCATGATTGCAGAATTATTAAGAAGAGATGTAACACCTGAAGAAATCAATGAAATTACAAAGATTGATGTATTCTTCTTAAGAAAACTTGAAAATATTATCTTATTTGAAAAAGAATTAAAAGAAAATTATAGTTTAGAAAACTTCATTAAAGCTAAAAAATTAGGTTTTTCTGACCAATATTTAGCAAAAATTATGAATATTTCGGAACTAGATGTTTATAAATATCGTAAAGAACATCGTATTTATCCAGTTTACAAGATGATTGACACTTGTGCTGCTGAACTAGATACTTATACACCTTATTTTTATTCAACTTATGATACAGAAAATGAATCAATTGTATCTGATAAAGAAAAAATTATTGTTCTTGGGTCAGGTCCTATTAGAATTGGTCAAGGTGTTGAATTTGACTATTCTACAGTTCATGCTATATGGGCAATTAAAGAAAAGGGCTATGAAGCTATTGTAATTAATAATAACCCTGAAACTGTTTCTACTGACTATTTAGTAACAGATAAACTTTATTTTGAACCACTAACAATAGAAGACATTATGAATATTATTGACTTAGAAAAGCCTAAAGGTGTAATTGTTTCTCTAGGTGGTCAAACAGCAATTAATCTTGCAGAAAGATTAGATGCACTTGGTGTCCCAATTATTGGTACTGATTGTGAAGCTATCGCTAAAGCCGAAAATAGAAAATTATTTGAAGCTTTAATGCATGATTTAAACATTCCAGAACCAGAAGGAAAGACTGTATTTAACTTAACTGATGGTCTTGAAGCTGCTCATAAAATTACTTATCCTGTTTTAGTACGTCCTTCATATGTTTTAGGTGGTCGTGCGATGGAAATAGTTTATGATGATAATCATTTACAAAAATATTTAACAAAAGCATTTGCACTAGACCCTAATCAACCAGTATTAATTGATAAATATGTAATTGGTCGTGAAATAGAAGTAGATGCGATAAGTGATGGTGAAGATGTCTTTATGCCAGGGATAATGCAACATATTGAAGGAACTGGTATTCACTCTGGGGACTCAATTAGTGTATATCCTGCATATAGCTTATCGAAAAAAGTAGAAGAAACTATTAAGGATTATACTAAGAGACTTGGTATTGCGATTGGTATCAAAGGGTTATTTAATATTCAATATATTGTTGATGCAAATGATTTTGTTTATATTATTGAAGTAAATCCAAGATCTAGTAGAACAATTCCTTATCTTTCTAAATCTAGTAAAATTAATCTTGCTAAAATTGCAACATTTGTAATGCTTGGCGATAAGTTAAAAGATATGAATTTAACTGAACCAACACCAAATATGTATTATGTAAAGGTTCCTTGTTTCTCATTCTCTAAAATTAGAGGGTTAGATACAGTGCTTTCTCCTGAAATGAAGTCAACTGGTGAAGCAATTGGTTATGATCAATCATTAAATAGAGCTTTATATAAAGCATTAAAAGCTGCAAATATGAGAGTTATTAATTATGGTACTGTATTTGTTACATTATCTGATCAAACTAAAGAAAAAGCTCTTCCTTTAATTAGAAGATTCTATAATCTAGGATTTAATATTGAAGCTACAAAAGGAACTGGAAAGTTCTTAAAAGAACATGGTATTAAAACAAGAATTAAGAAAAAACTTTCTGAAGGTAGTGAAGAAATTTTAGACTCATTAAGAAAAGGACATGTATCTTATGTAATTAATACTGTTGCACCTGTTAAAACTAATAATGATGGTTTCTTAATTAGAAGAGTAGCAGCAGAAAATAACATTACTTGTTTTACAAGTTTAGATACTGTTAATGCACTTCTTGATGTGCTTGATGAAATCACTATTAAGGTAGGTACAATTTAATGGTTAAAGAAAATTTAAAAGTCGTTTATAATAAAAGAATTGCTCTTGATACATTTGAAATGAAATTAGAAACTACTTTAATGACACAAAATGCTAAACCAGGGATGTTTATTAATCTTTCATTAAACGATGCATCAAAATTATTAAAACGTCCAATTTCAATTTGTCAAATTGATGGTAGTAATTTAATTATTACATATAAAATCAATGGTGAAGGTACTAAACTTTTATCAACATATCAAAGTGGTACACTTCTTGAAGCAATCGGACCACTTGGTAATGGATTTACACTTATTGAAAATAAAAAAGCACTAGTAGTTGGTGGAGGAATTGGTGTTCCACCACTACTAGAACTATCAAGAAAATTAAAAGATTTAGGTAATGAATTAGTTATTATTCTTGCATTTAGAAATAAAGAATCAATGATCTATTTAGAGGAGTTTAAAGCTCTTGGAGAAGTAGTTGTAACTACTGATGATGGATCATACGGATTTAAAGGTAATGCAATTGAATATTTAAATAATAATGAAGTTTTATTTGATACATTATATAGTTGCGGACCAGAAATTCTTCTTAAGAAATTAGAAGAAAAATACATAGGCCATGAAGGATATTTATCATACGAAGCAAGAATGGCATGTGGGGTAGGCCTTTGTCATGGTTGTGTAAAAGGTGAAAAACATTATTGTGTTTGTACAGATGGACCTGTATTTAAGTTAGGAGTAATCTATGGCGAATGTTAGAGTTAAATTACCAGGACTTGATTTAAAAAATCCAATTATTCCGGCATCAGGTACAGCTGGATTTGGTGAAGAGCTTGCTAATATTTATGATTTAAGCTTGCTTGGTGGAATTATGATTAAAGCAACAAGTGTAAATCCAAAAAGAGGAAATAAAACACCGAGAGTTGCAGAAACTTATGGTGGAATGCTTAACTCAATTGGGTTAGAAAATCCTGGTTTAGATGTTGTTATTAAAGAAAAATTACCATTCTTAAGTAAATATGATACTTGTGTTATCGCAAATATTTGTGGTGATTCCATTGATGAATATGTAAAAGTGGCATATGAAATTAGTAGAATAGATAATGTTTGTGCCCTTGAACTAAATATTAGTTGTCCTAATGTTCATGGTGGAGGTATTCCATTTGGTGCTGATGAAGATACTGTTTATGAAATTACAAAACGTGTTAAAGAAGCATCAATTAAACCTGTTTATGTAAAACTTAGTCCTAATGTTACCGATATTGTTAAAATGGCTAAAGCTGCAGAACGAGGTGGTGCAGATGGACTTTCTTTAATTAATACACTTCTTGGTATGCGTATTGATTTAAAAACAGGTCGCCCTATTTTATATAACAAAAAAGGTGGTTTTTCAGGACCTGCAATTAAGCCCGTAGCTATAAGAATGATTTATGATGTCTATGAAGCTGTAAATATTCCAATTATCGGTATGGGTGGTATTGCAAATGCAGATGATTGTATTGAGTTTTTAATGGCAGGGGCTAGTGCTCTTGGTGTTGGGACAATGAATTTAGTTAATCCGTATATTTGTAAAGAGTTAATAGAAGAATTACCTCTTGCATTAGAAAAATATGGTTTTAAAGATATAAACGAGTGCATTGGTTATGCACATCGAAAATAGGAGGAGTAAGCAATGGTTATTATAGCACTTGATTTTAAAGATATGGAAACATCATTAAATTTCTTAGATAAATTTAATGAATCTTTATATGTTAAAGTTGGGATGGAATTATTTTATGGTTCAGGCCTTGAAATCGTAAAAGAAATTAAAAAACGTGGACACAAAATCTTTTTAGATTTAAAACTACATGATATTCCAAATACAGTTAAAAAAGCAATGACTAATCTTGCAAAGCTTGGTGTAGATATTATCAATTTACATGCTGCAGGTGGTTCTAAAATGATGGCAGCTGCGCTTGAAGGTTTAACAGAAGGTTCAACTGGCAAACGTCCAGTTTTAATTGCAGTAACTCAACTTACATCAACTTCAAAAGAAATGATGAATACTGAACAACTTATTCCTGGTGAAGTTATTGATTCTGTAGTAAATTATGCTAAAGTTGCAAAAGCATCAGGACTTGACGGAATTGTTTGTTCACCACTTGAAGTTGCAAAAGTAAAAGAAGCATGTGGTAAAGAATTTGTAACTGTTACACCTGGAATTAGACTTGCATCAAATAATGCTGATGACCAAGTTAGAATTACAACACCAGCAATGGCAAGAGAAATTGGATCTGATTACATTGTAGTAGGACGTCCTATTACACAAGCAGAAGATCCTGTTGAAGCATATCATTTAATTTTAAAGGAGTTTTTAGGAAATGAGTAGTGTAGAAAAGAATTTACTTAAGATTAAAGCTGTATTTTTAAGCCCAAAAGCACCATTTACATGGGCTAGTGGTATTAAATCTCCAATTTATTGTGATAATAGATTAGTATTATCATATCCAGAAGTAAGAGGTGAAATTGAACATGCACTTGCTGATTTAGTAAAAGAAAAGTTTCCAGAATGTGAAATTTTAATGGGTACTGCAACAGCGGGTATTCCTCATGCTGCTTATGTATCTGAATATTTAGGTCTTCCTATGGGATATGTAAGAAGTGGAAATAAAGATCATGGACGTCAAAATAAAATTGAAGGTCACTACGAAAAAGGTGATAAAGTAGTTGTTATCGAAGACTTAATTTCAACTGGTAAATCATCTATTGAAGTTGTTAATTCACTAATTGAAGCAGGTGTAGAAGTAATTGGCTGTGTATCAATTTTCTCATATGGTTTTGATGAAGCTAAAGCTGCTTTCGATGCTGTAAATGTTCCGTATTATTCTCTTGCTAATTTTAATAACTTAGTTAAAGTTGCAGTAGAAGAAGGTTACATTGAAAGTGAAGATTTAAATGATGTACTTGAATGGAGAAAATCACCTCGTACTTGGAGAGCATAAAAAATAATAAGTAGTTTATCTAAACGATAAACTACTTATTTTCATTTTTTTTAAATAAATTTTTAAACCAATTTCCAATTTTAGTATATAAATTTACAAACCATTCTTGAATTTGATCAGCAAGTTTATAAGAAATTATGAAGGCAATAATACCAAGTATTGATAATCCAGCAATTACCCAAATACCCCAACTAGAGTCCAGTGGAATTAAATCACCACCATAGACTAAAATAGTACAACCGATTGAAGTAATTCTTGTTACAAATTGAATGATACTAAATGTACTAAATTTAATTTTTGAAATACCTGCAACACTGCATAGTAAGTCATCTGGGAAAAATGGGAATAGGAACATAAAGAAAAGTAATACTGTTTCACGACCTTTTATTTTTTCCAAATAGTCATCAACTTTTTGTTTATCTCCTGCTACCCAGTATACAAATTTTTTACCTAATACTCTTCCTAAATAGAATCCTACTGATCCACCTAAAAACATTCCAATAAGCGAGTATAAGAATGCTTCCCAAGGTTCAAAAAGAAGTGTTCCTGCAAGAATAGACACCATTCCTGGAATTGGTATAAATGTTACTTGTAAGAATGAAACTGTAATATATGCAAGTGGAGCCCAAATACCAGCTTTGCTAACAATATCTCTAATTTCTTCCTTAGAAATATCAGTTAATCCAAATGCTTTTAATAAAAAATAAATTCCAATTACAAAAGCAATTATTACTAATAATGAGATCGCTAGTTTTAAAATTGACTTTTTAGCCTCTTTACTAAGTTGTTTGATAATATCACTCCCTTTAAACTTGTATATATTATATAATTTTTTTGTTAACTTTATGTTAATT
>JAZSIL010000257.1:0-6573 GCA_045533785.1 Bacilli bacterium | reverse complement strand
ATTAAAATATGTTTTTTATAAAAAATAATAGTATAATATATATAGGTGATAAAATGGAAAAAACAATGGTAATGAAAATCTTAGAACAAAAAAAGATTAAGTATAATGCTCATTATTATGATCCTATTAAACTTGATGCAGTATATGTTGCAGAAGTATTAAATCAAGATAAAAATAGAGTTTTTAAAACACTTGTAACTGTTGGAACTAAATATTATGTGTTTATGATTCCATCATACAAAGAACTTGATTTGAAAAAAGCTGCAAGCATGCTTGGTGAAAAGAAAATAGAAATGATTAAACAAAAAGATTTAGAGCCTCTTACAGGATATATTCATGGTGGATGCAGTCCGATTGGAATGAAAAAAAGTTTTCCTACTTTTATAGATAAATCAGTTGAAGAATTTGATACTATTTTCTTTAGTGCAGGCCGTATTGGTGCTCAAGTTGAAGTGCACCCTAATGATCTTAAAAGAATCGTTAATTATAGAATATTAGATTTATGTAAGGAGTAAATTAAAATGATTAAACATGTTGTTTGTTTTAAAATTAAAGATGAATATAAAAATAGAATTGAAGAAGCTAAAAATACTCTGCTTTCAATGAAAGGTAAAGTTCCAACTGTTTTAGATATTAATGTTGGTATTGATTTACTACATAGCGAAAGAAGTTATGATATTATTTTAGAAGTAATCTTAGAATCAATGGAACATTTAGAAATTTATCAAAAAGATTTATATCACTGTACTGTTGTTAAACCTTTGATGCACGAAATTAGATGTGCAAGTGTAGCTATTGACTTTGAGGTGGAATAATGAAATATCTAATTATTACAGATATTCACGGTAGTCCAATCAATTTAAAAAAGGTCCTAGAAAAAGAGTCATTTGATAAGTTATTGCTGTTAGGTGATATCTTACCTCATGGACCAAGAAATGATTTGCCAATTGGATATAATCCAAAAGAAGTAATCGATATTTTAAATCCTCTTAAAAATAAAATTATTTGTGTAAGAGGAAATTGTGATGCAGAAGTAGATGATATGGTATTAGAGTTTCCAATTATGAGTATTGCATGTATTGAATATCGTGGTAAAAGCATTTATTTAACACATGGACATAAAGTAAATAGTACAAACTCATTAAATGCAGAAAATAGTATTGTTTTATATGGACATACACATATCTCTAAAGTTGATTATCTTGATTCTAATATATATATTAACATAGGTTCTATTACAATACCAAAAGATGGTGTAGCATGCTATGGAACAATTGAAAAAGACTTAATCGAAATTAAAAATCTTGATGGAGATACTTTTATTAAAGTAAGACTTTAAGAGGTATCTATATGTCACTGTTATTATTTGAAAAGAAGTTTACTTTAACAAATGGAATGTTTGATGAACATTATGGAATTAAGCCATATGCATTACTTGATATTTTTCAACGTATTGCGGGTGATCATGCAGATATTCTAGGGTGTGGAAATGATTATTGTGATGAGCATAATTATGCTTGGATTATAGTTCGTCAAGAAGTTTATATGTATAAAAGTCCTACTCCTATGGAAACTGTTGTTGTTAAAACATTTCCACATGTTCCAAGTCGTGTAGAATGTAAAAGAGAATATGAAATTTCTTCTTTAGATGGCGTTATTTATGCAAGGGGTTGTGCATCTTGGGTATTAGTAGATTTTAATACTTTTAAAATGCTAAAGTCAGATAATATTTATCCTGAAGGAGAGTTTTTAGAATCAACACTGTTTAAAGAAAAATTAACTAAACCACTAAATGTTAAAAGCGACGAAAACTATTTATGTGATTATACTGTTATGAAATCAGACATTGATATTTATCATCATATGAATAACGCAAAATACGCAGAGTTATTATTTGATTATTGTGATTTTAAAGCAGTTGAGATTAATCGCTTTGCAATCAATTACATTAATCAAATTAAACAAAATAAAACTATGAATATTTATAAACAAGTAGTTGATAACAAAAATTATATAACTGGCATTTGTGATGATGTAGTAGTTTTTACATCAGTTGTTGATAAAAAATAAAATTTAATTAAAGAAGGTATAAGTATGGAATTAAAGTGTTTAAATAATTTATTTTCAATTTTTGGCTCATTTTTAGTATTTGATGATGATGTAATGCCAAGAATTAATTCAGTATATAGTGATTGTAATATTTCTATTAATCAAGAACCAGATAATAAACAAAATCCATCTGGAAAAGTTATGAAGGTAGTAAATCCTAAAGAGCATTTCACTATAATTTTACGACCTAATCGTATAGATGTACAATTTTCTGGAGTTTCTTCAGATAAAATGGTAGAAGTATTACAACAAGTTCAAAATATTTTTAAACAATTATCAGATATTTTAGAAAATCCTCTTGGTAATAGACTTGCATATGTAACAAGTTTCTTTACATTTGACGATGATTGTATGAAGATGAATGAACTAGTAAGACGTGTAAGTTTCGTTCCTAAAAATCCAACTTCTACTGAACTTTCATTTAGAATTAATACACCTGAAACAGTTCAAAATGAAACAGTTAATGTAATAACAAACATTAATAACGTTTTAATTGGTAATAATGCAAGACCAAATGAACCAAGAAGAAAATCATTAATGATTACTTATGATATTAATACTCTATTTAATAATTCAGAAAATCGTTTTGATTTTAATTTAGTACTTGCATATTTTGATGAAATGGTCAATATTACACTTGACTATGTTCAAAGTTTTGTAAATATTTAATAAAGAAGGTGAAAAATATGTATGCATCTATAGCAAAACAGCTATTTGAAAATGGCTATAATTGTTCTCAAGCAGTTGTGCTTGCATTTAAAGATTTAATAAATGTTGATGAAAAAGAATTATTAAAATTATCTTTACCACTTGGCGGAGGACTTGGTAGACTACGTCTTACATGTGGGGCTGCAAGCGGGCTTGCTGTTGTGCTTGGTTTATTACTTGATAGTTCTGATAAAGATTATGTTTATACTACTACAAGAGAATTACTTAAAAAATTTGAAGAAGCGAATGGTTCTTTAATATGTAAAGAATTACTAGAACAAGATAAAGTTATTGCGCAAATTGGTGGTAAACCTGAAGAAAGAACAAAAGAATATTATGATAATAGACCTTGTAGTTTAATTGTCTATAATGCCGTAAAAATATTAGAAGATTATTTAATTGAACAAAAAATAATAAAGCATTCTTCTTGAAAAATAGCTAAATAAGTAATATAATAGTTATGTTAGCATTTGCTAACAAAGAAAAGAGGTGTAAGTATGAATTTATTAAATGCTACTCCTGGAGTAGAATACATTATTAAAAATATCGAAACAGATGACGAAGAATTAAATTCATTCTTATTTACTTTAGGATGTTATAGTGGTGAACCTATTACAGTAATACAACACATTAAAGGTGGTTGTGTTGTTGTAATAAAAGATGCAAGATATAATATTGATAAAGGTCTTGCACAAGCTATTATTATTTAGTCTAAATAAAGTAAGCCTATTTATAGGTTTTCTTTTTTGAAACATATGTTAGCAGTTGCTAACAAAGAAAGAGAGGAAATATATTATGAGAATTGCATTAGCAGGTAATCCCAACAGTGGAAAAACAACAATGTATAATGCACTTACTGGCCGAAATGAAAAAGTAGGTAACTGGGCTGGTGTAACTGTAGAAAAGAAAGAGCATCAAATAAAAAAAGGATATTACAAAGGAAAAGAAGAAATCATTATTGTAGATTTACCTGGCGCATACTCAATGAGTCCTTTCACATCAGAAGAAAGTGTTACAAGTAAATATGTAAAAGAACAATCCCCAGATGTAATTATTAATATAGTTGACGCAACAAATCTTAGTCGTAGTTTATTTTTTACAACACAACTTTTAGAACTTGGTATTCCAGTAGTTGTTGCACTTAATAAATCTGATATAAATGATAAAAAACATAATGAAATAGATACAAAGAAATTATCAGAAAAGCTTGGATGCTTTGTTGTTGAAACAGTTTCAACATCTAAAAAGGGATTAAAAGTATTAATAGAAGAGGCTGTAAAGTTATTTGGTAAGGGACAAAAAGCACCATATAATCAAGGTGATGTTGACTTTACAAGTAAAGAAAGTGTTGAACTTGCTGATAGAAATCGATTTGAATTTGTTAATAATATTGTAAAGGATGTAGAAGTTAGAAAAACATTTACAAAAGAAAACAACTTTCAAGATAAGATTGATAAAGTATTAACTAATAAATGGTTAGGAATACCTATTTTTGCGGTTGTAATGTTTTTAGTATTCTGGATATCACAAGTTGGTCCAGGTGCTTGGATTGCAGAAGGTGTCGAAATCGGTGGAAAAGAAATTCCAGGTCTTGTAGGACTTTTAGAAATGTTCCAAGGTCTTGTTGCTGGTTTGTTAGAAAATGCGCATCCAGTAATTTCAGCTATTATTGTTGATGGTATTATTGGAGGTGTTGCAGCTGTTGTAGGTTTCTTACCACTTGTAATGGTAATGTATTTCTTAATTGCTCTTTTAGAAGATTGTGGATATATGGCAAGAGTATCTGTTGTACTTGACCCAATCTTTAAAAAAGTAGGACTTTCTGGAAAAAGCGTTATTCCATTTGTTATTGGTACAGGGTGTGCAATTCCAGGGGTAATGGCTTGTAGAACAATTAGAAACGAAAGAGAACGTCGTGCTACTGCAATTTTAGCTCCATTTATGCCATGTGGCGCAAAACTACCAGTTATTTCATTATTTACTGGTGCCTTCTTCTTTAACTCACAGTGGGTAGCTCCAATTATGTATTTTATTGGAATTGTAATCATTTTTGTTGGTGCACTACTTATTAATTTACTTACTGGTTATCGAAAGAAAAAATCATTCTTTATTATAGAACTTCCTGAATATAAAGGACCAAGTCTAAAACGTGCTTTTGGTTCAATGTGTCAAAGAGGTTGGAGTTATATTGTTAAAGCTGGAACAATTATCTTAGTATGTAATTTCATTGTACAATTAATGCTAACATTTACATTTAAATTTACAATTATCGATTATGATGGAATCACAGAAAGTGGTACATCAGCTATTACTGAAGAGTACTTAAACTTATATGCGCACAAAGATTCAAGCGGAAATTACTATATGCTTGATGAAAATGAAGAATTAGTTATTATTGAATCAGAAGATGATTTAGGAAATGCGATTTCATATGTTGGTGATGTTATTTATACAGTAAATGATCATCCAGCATTACAAAAAGATTGGGATAAGGTAAGTAATGAGTTACAAGCTGCTGCAGAAACTTCAATCTTAGCTAATATTGCAAAACCATTTGCATATATATTTGCTCCGATTACTGGTAATGAAAAATCATGGCAACTTGCTGCTGCTGCAATTACAGGCTTTATAGCAAAAGAAAATGTAGTAGGTACACTTGCAGTATGTTATGGTACACCAAATAAAATAAATGCTGACTTCGAACTTATTGGTAATGGTTCTGAAACATTGTCTTCAGTAATCGGAATCAGTGCTGTTATTGCTCTTGCATATTTAATGTTTAACTTATTTACTCCACCATGCTTTGCTGCAATCGGTGCTATGAATTCAGAAATTAAGAGCAAAAAATGGTTATGGGGTGGAATTGGATTCCAATTTGGAATGGGTTATTCAATTGCATTCTTAGTAGCATTCTTTGGTAATATTTTTACTAAATCTAACTTCGGTTCAATTTGGATGTCAATTTTAGGTTGGGCAATTACAATTCTTTATGCAGGAATATTAACATTCTTAATTATCAAAAGAGAAAAAGAAGATAAATTAAAAAATTAATAACATTAAGGAGGGATACTATGAAACCGATAGATTTAATTATTATTGCAGTTATTGTTTTAATTATTGGTGCTGCAGTTCTTTATATAATTAAAGCTAAAAAAAGTGGACAAAAATGTGTAGGATGTCCATATAGTAAAACTTGTGGTAAGTCCTCTAAAAACTGTTCATGTCAAAAAGATCAAGACTAAGGTTAATCCTTAGTCTTTTTTTAATATATAAGTTGAAAAAAATAAGTTAGTATGATAAATTATATATGGGTGATAATTATGAAATATCGTGAATCAGAAGAAATGTATTTAGAAACAATTTTATTATTAAAAGAAAAACTTGAAATAGTTAGATCAATAGATATTGCTAATGAATTAAATTATTCTAGAGCGAGTGTATCAAGAGCTGTAAATCTTTTAAAAGATAAAGGATATATTACAATTGAAAGCGCAGTAATTAACTTTACGCAGGTAGGATTAAAAATAGCTAATGAAATTTATGAACGTCATGAAACTATCACTAAAGTACTTACAAAAATAGGAGTACCACTAGAAGAAGCAGAGGATAATGCGTGTAGAATAGAACATGTTATTACACCTGAATTACTAGAATATTTTAAGAAATTTATTAATAAATAATAAAACAAACAGCAGATGATTAATTGCTGTTTTATCTTTTTTAAAATAACATATAATAATTAATGATGATAAAATG
>JAZSIL010000056.1:0-2761 GCA_045533785.1 Bacilli bacterium | reverse complement strand
TGTTGTATCAGGTAATTTCTTTGATATGTTAAATAACGTTGAAAAGATTGGTAATGATTTACCAGAAAAAATTAATGATGTTGCAATTCCTTCTCTTTTAGTTAAGGGATTAATGATTTCAGGTAAATAATAAAATTAGATTGCTATTAACTTAGCAATCTTTTTATTTTATAAGTAATTTTATACTATTTTTATGTAAAATATGGTATAATATGTTTGAAAGTAAGGAGATGTATTATTATGAAAGCAAGTAGAATGTTAATCGCAACATTAAAAGAAGCTCCACAAGAAGCAATTATTTCTAGTCATATTTTACTTATTCGTGCAGGGATGATTAGAAAATTAGTTTCTGGTGTTTACAATTATTTACCACTAGGACTTAGAACTCTAACAAAAATTGAAAATATTATTCGTGAAGAAATGGATAAATCTGGATCTTTAGAAATCTTATCTTCAGCTATTCAACCAAAAGAATTATGGGAAGAATCTGGACGTTGGCAAAAGTACGGTCCTGAACTTATGCGTTTTAAAGATCGTCATGAAAGAGAATTTTGTTTAGGTCCAACACACGAAGAAATTTTTACTGATTTAGTTCGTACTGAAATTAAATCAAGAAAGAGTCTTCCACTTTCTTTATATCAAATTCAAACTAAGTATCGTGATGAACTTCGTCCTCGTTTTGGCTTAATGAGAGGTAGAGAATTCATTATGAAAGATGCTTATTCATTTGACTTAGATCAAAAGGGGTTAGATGAATCATATAAAATTATGTATGATACATATTGTAGAATCTTTGATCGACTTGGAATTGATTATAAAATTGTACTTGCAGATACTGGTGCAATAGGTGGAACTGGAAGTCATCAATTCATGGCAATTAGTGATGTAGGTGAAAGTAATATTGTTTATTGTAATTGTGGTTATGCAGCTGATGAAGAAAAAGCTGAAAGTATGCCTGAAGCATTTAACAATGATGAACCTTTAAAAGAAATTGAAAAAGTTCATACACCTCGTCAAAAAACAATTGAAGAAATTTCAAACTTTTTAAATGTATCACCTAAACAAGTTGTTAAGTCACTTGTATATCGTGATTATGCAAATGAAAAGTTCGTTGTTGTATTAGTTAGAGGCGATAGAGAAGTTAATGAAATTAAAGTAATCAACCATTTAGGCATTGCAGAACATGAAATTGCTCTTGCAAGCTATGATGATATTAAATCAATAGGTTCTGTAGAAGGATTTGTTGGACCTGTTAACTTATCTAATATCGAAATCTTAGTTGATGAAGAAGTAACAATGATGAAAAACTTTGTTGTAGGTGCAAACGAACATGATTATCATTTAATTAATGTAAATTATGGTCGCGACTTTACAGGTACAGTTAAAATGTTTAGATGTGCTTCAACTGGCGATAAATGTCCAATATGCGGTCTTCCACTTGAAATGGAACGTGGTATTGAAGTAGGTCAAATCTTTAAACTAGGAACAAAATATTCTCAAAGTATGGAATGTACTTATACAGATGAAGCAGGTAAAAATGTTCCAATGGTTATGGGATGTTATGGTATCGGTGTAACTAGAACATTATCTAGTATCATTGAACAACATCATGATGACTTTGGTATTAAATGGCCAATAAATGTTGCTCCATATCATGCGGTAGTAGTTCCAATCAACTATAAAGATGAAACAATGAAAGATAAAGCTGAAAAGATTTATCAAGAATTACTAAATGCTGGTGTTGAAGTAATCTTAGATGATCGTGATGCAAAACCAGGATTTAAATTTAAAGACTGGGAATTAATTGGTATTCCTTATATCATTACAGTAGGTAGAAGAGCAGGCGAAGAAATTTGTGAATTCAAAACAAGAAGTACAATGGAAAAAGTTGAACTTCCTTTTGCTGATGCTATTACAACTGTCATTGATGCTGTTAAAAATATAAAATAAAAATAAAAAAAGTTAATATGGTTTTAATAATATCCATATTAACTTTTTATTTAATAATTAATAATTGCAATAGAAGTTCTCTTATTTATATCTTTTTGATTGATTAAATTATATAGTCTTCATTACATAGATGACATTGATAATGTTCATCATGACAAAGTTCGATTTTCTTATCACTGTATTTTGAAACAACTTTATTAATGTATTTTTCCATACAAGGATCAAAATATATTAAATATGTATCATCAGTTATGCGGTAAACAACTCTTCCTCTTGGGTAAAAGTCGAAATCTACTTTATACTTTTCTTCATAATATTTCATCCATATTTGAAAGTGGCTATAAGGATAGTTATAAAAATCTCCATATTTTTCACTGTGTTCAAGATTAGTATAGTGAAATAATAGTTTTCCATTTACATAAAAGAATAAACTTGGACCAATTTGATTATTTTGATTCATATGGTGCCTCAAATATTTTAGTGTTTCCAAGGCCAATAAGTCTTGTTCCATAGACATCTGTATATGGTGTAACAAATACAATTTCACATTCATTGATGTATTTAACAATTTTTTTAGGACTTGGTGCTGCGATAACAAGTTTAATTTCATTTTCTTTAGTTTCTAGATTCATAAACTCTGAAATATCTTTTAGCATTTTTTTATAAGGTTGAGCTTTGCCAGGTGTGTTTCCTGCACCATATTTAATTTCCCAAGTTACTTTATTGTTGATTTGAATTTCTGCATATTCTGGGATTTTTATTAATTTAACTAGAAATGTTACATTGTTATTTTTGATAATTTGATTATAAC
>JAZSIL010000060.1:0-5056 GCA_045533785.1 Bacilli bacterium | reverse complement strand
TCGTTTGATTACGGGACGCATTGCAACTTATCACTTTTCACCGACACAATTAAGCCGTCAGAATTTACTAAAAGAGAATGTGTCTGATGATTCTATAATCGTCACAGGTAATTCTGTTATTGACGCTTTGTATTGGGTTGTCGATAAAATAAAGAATGACGAAGCATTAAACAATGAACTGAAAGAAATATTAAACAAAGCAGGTTATGATGTCAATCGTTTGGATAATGGCAGAAAACTCGTTTTGATTACAGGTCACAGACGAGAGAACTTTGGTGACGGTTTCATCAATATGTGTACTGCTATTAAAGACTTGACAAAGAAATATCCTGAAGTTGATTTCGTATATCCTATGCACCTAAATCCGAATGTTCGCAAGCCGATACATGAAGTGTTTGGCGAAGATTTAAGTAATTTAGGAAATATGTTCTTCATAGAGCCATTGGAATATCTGTCGTTTGTTTATCTAATGGAAAAATCAACTATTGTTTTGACCGACAGCGGCGGAATCCAGGAAGAAGCTCCAGGTTTAGGCAAGCCAGTTCTTGTTATGCGTGACACAACGGAACGACCAGAAGCATTAGAAGCAGGAACGGTGAAACTTGTAGGAACGAATTATGACAAGATTGTTTCTGAAGTATCTGCCTTGCTTGAAGACGAGAACTATTATGAAAGAATGAGTAAAGCCGTCAATCCTTACGGCGACGGTTTAGCTTGTGGAAGAATTGTAGAAAAAATTAGATAATGAAGAATGTTGTAAATAGGGGGGGAAAAAGAAATGCCTCAATAAGTCTAATAAGAATGATAGCTATGTCATTCATTATAGTTTGTCATATATTTCAAGCTTATGGAAATGAATTGGCATTTTGGTTTAATGTTGGGGTACAATTATTTTTAATCATTAGTGGATATCTATATTACACAAAAGATTATAGTAATGAATCAGTGTTGAGAATATTAAAACAACAATTTATAAAAATATTATTACCTTATTATGTATGGTTAGGGATAGTGATTGTAATATACTTGCTTTTCTCTCCACAATCTTTAACAACTATATCCGTTATATATTCTTTCTTTTGCAGTGGTACACTTTTGGGGCAAGGACATTTATGGTTTATACCGTATATTTTACTTTGTTATTTAATAACACCTTACTTGTATTATATTAAAAGGAAAATACATAACACTAATTTAATAAGTACTTCAATAATCTGGTTGATAATTTTGGGTTGCATTTTTATTATCATGAAATTATATAAATCATATTTCAAGCCTGAAATCATTTCATGCTATATTATTGGGTACGCTATTGCTGATATTTTTAGTAGGTTTAAAAGAAATAACATTAGGAATAAAATTACATTTATCATATGTATGGCAGCAATAGTTTTTAATGCAATTAAAATTTATTATTGTTATTTTTATAAATCAGAATTAGCAGGAGTTTTTGCCTTGATATTTGCATATTTTAAAAGTTACACTCATGTAGTTCTTGGTTTATCAATTTTCTTATTATTCATCCATTTATGCAACAATGTCAAGTACAATAAGATACTTTCTTTTTCAGATAAATATTCATATGAGATTTATTTGGTACATGCGTTATTTATTTTATCACCGCTAAATTTAATATTTATATCAGATTACGTTATTCTAAATATTGTTATGGCTATTGTTAGTACAATAATTTGCGGTATGTTGTTAAAATACATTTCATCATATATTTCATCAGTAAAGTTTATATAAATGATATATGAAAGAGAATACAAATAAAGCAATAGTTTACAATTCATTTATATTATATGCAAGGCTGGTAATTAATACTGTTTGTAATTTACTTACAACACGTTTTGCATTTAAAGCTTTAGGTGTTGTTGATTATGGATTATTTTCAATCTTGGGTGGTGTGATTTCATTTATTGCAATAATTAATACAATAATGGCTGGAACTACCCGAAGATTCATTGCAATTGCTATTGGAAAAAATGATATATATGAGGCAAATGAGCAGTTTAATGTAAATCTTATTATTCAAGTACTATCTGCATTATTGGTTCTTATCATTGCATTGCCTATAGGAAGGTGGTACGTATTTAATTGTATTAATTATGAAGGTTCATTAAGTACAGCATATTATGTATTTTTTATCACTGTGTTAGGATCTGTGTTGTCATTTGCAGGCGTTGCTTTTAACGGATTATTAACAGCAAAAGAAAACTTTTTCATATTTAGTTTGGTTGATGTCATTTCTCATATTCTAAAATTGATTGTTGCACTATTGTTAGTTAATCATTTTGAAAATAAATTGATTATTTATGCAATAACGATGTCTGTATTAACAGGTGGTAGTGCTGTTATCTATGCTGTTTATTGTAGGATAAAGTATTTTGAAATAACAAAATTCAAATTTGTCAGAAAATGGGATAAGTACAAAGATGTTTTAAATTTTGCGAAGTGGAATTCCTACGGTGTAATTGCATATGTTGCAAAAGAACAGGGTGCAGGGATTATTGTTAACATGTTTTTTAATACATTAATGAATGCAGCATTAGGAATCGCAAATACAATAAATGGGTTTATTTCCATGTTTTCTCATAATGCAACAAACCCAATATCACCACAATTAACAAAATCATATAGTGCGAATGATATTAATAGGGCTACATACTTACTAATAGTATCCAATAAGGTGGCATATTTACTGATGTTTGTTGTATCAATCCCTTTTTTGATAGAAACAGAATTTATATTAAAGTTATGGTTAGGTAATATACCTCCATATGCAGTGCTATTCATTAGATTAATGATTATAGAGAGGTTAATAGATTCTTTAAATAATGGAATTGCTGAGATTGTTTTTGCAAACGGAAATATTTCATTTTATCAAATTACCACTAATACGACAAGGCTGTTATCTGTTATAGTAGGTTATTTTGTATTAAAAGCTGGTTATCCTGCTTATTATTTGATGATATGCTATATTATTTGCTCTATATTTATAGTTTTATTTAAGCATATATCGTTAGGAAAAATTAAGGACATAGATAATAGATTGGTATTTAAAAGGTCATTTGTACCACCATTAATAATAACTATTTTGTCTGTACCAATCTTTATTTTTAATTTTAATTTTCACTCATTGGTAAATATTGTTCTTAAAGAAATATATGTTTTAACTATAATCTTGGTTATAGGCTTGTCCAAAGCAGAAAGAAAATATATTATTGATTTCGTAAAGAAAAAAATTAAATTGTGAATATATTTAAATCTATCGTAAAATCTGTGTGGAAATTGTATAAAAGATGTACGTTACCTCGACACATAACCATACACAAAAATGTAGCATTCAATCAAAGGACTGAATTCGGTGGTTATAATGTGATTCATTCAGGAACATTAATCAGCAATTCAATTGTTGGTAAAAACACATATATTGGGAATAATTGTTCATTACCCAATGCTGAAATTGGGAAATATTGTAGTTTGGGAAATAATATAAAAATAGTACAAGCGACACATCCGTCCCACATTTTTGTTTCAACTGCACCAATATTCTTTAGTACATATAAACAAGCAAATAGAACATTTGCTGATAAAAATTATTATGAAGAACACTTGTCTATATTAGGTAAATCAGTAATTGTTGGTAATGATGTATGGATTGGTAACAACGTGTTAATAAAAGGAGGAATTACAATTGGTGATGGTGCAATTGTAGCTATGGGAAGTGTTGTAACAAAAGATGTTCCTTCCTATGCAATAGTTGGAGGTGTTCCTGCTAAAGTAATAAAGTATAGATTTAGTGAGGGACAGATAAAGAAGTTACAAGATTATAAATGGTGGGATAAAGATGATTCATGGTTAAAAGAAAATTATAAATATTTCCATAATATTGAAAACTTTATAAAAATTATTGAAAATGAAGCAAATTAGAGTATGTGATGTGGTTCGTAATTCAATCTGGTATGATCCAAGAGTTATTAAGCAGATTGATGAATATTATAATAATGGATTTGATACATATGCTGTAGGTGTTGAAGATAATAGATTCAACGAAGATGATATTAAAAGAATAAAAGGTTCTGTGCGGCTTGTAAAACTTAAAAATTTATTCAAGAAACGTAGAAATAAATTAATAACACTTTTACAAGAATTATACGTTTATAAATCATTAATTACAGAAATTATTAAATGTAAACCAGATATAATACATGCAAATGATTTAAATGCTTTATTACCAGCATATTTTGCAAGTAAGAAACTAAAATGTAAAATTATTTATGATAGTCATGAAATATTTACAGAAAATTCAGGAATTGCAACATCTTATATAAAGCATACATTTTGGAAAATTGTTGAACGTAATCTTATACAAAAGGTTGATTTAGTTATTAGCGTAAGTAATGCGGCTGCTGATTATTTGTCAAATTTATATAATATTCCCAAGCCTATGGTAATAACCAATTGTTCAAAAAGACAAATAGAGGAAGAACATATAAAATCTGAAAAATTTGAGATACTGAATCATGGTAAATTTTATGAGGGCAGAGGTTATGAAATGATGATTGAAGCTGCAGAAATAACAAGTAATAAAGATATTAGTTATGTATTGAGAGGATATGGTAAATTAGAAGATCAATTAAAGAAAAATGTAACTGATAAAAAAATCAGCAATGTTAGATTTGATCAGCCAGTAAAAACACATGAATTGATTTCTTATGCAAAAAAATCTCATGTTGGAATAGCAATAACACTTCCTATAAATATAAATTTTAAACTTACAGTATCCAATAAAATATTTGAGTATTTAGCAGCTGGATTGCCTGTAATTATGTCAGATGTTCCTGAGCATAGATATCTGAATGAAAAATATAATTTTGGTATAATACTAAAAGAGAACACCGCAGAAGCATTAAAGGAGGCTGTAATGATACTTTATGAAAACAAAAAATTATATGATATGTATTCTACAAATGCGAAAGCAACTGCTAGTGAATTAAATTGGGAAAATGAGTTTAAAAAGTTAATAGATTTTGAAAAAGGTATAATTTAA
>JAZSIL010000234.1:0-2733 GCA_045533785.1 Bacilli bacterium | reverse complement strand
ATATTGCTTTATTTTTAACATGTAGCTCTTCTTGGTGTGCATTTACAAAGAAAGGCGAAAATAACTCGTCGAAACATAAATCTGATTTTGAAAAATATTATAAGAAACTTGAACAAAAATATAATTGTATACATAGATTAGATAAAGTAAATGCGAAAGATTATTATGATATATGTAAATTGTGTTATAAATCAATAAATTTAGAAAGTTCAAATGAACTTCCTTCAAAGGATTTGTTCTATAAATATGCTGATGGTAGAGATTGTGGGTTAAAAGATATAGATTTGAATAGTTATGAAGCATTTGAAGAATGGGTAAAAATTGCTAATGACCATGCTTATCAGATAAGAAATGGATCAACAACATCTAGAATTGATTTATGGGTTGTAAAAGATGATAAAGGGTATTATTTAGTTTTATCTGGAAAATATTTATGGATTTCTAATGAGGTAATTAAATTTTATGTTGAGTTAACCAAAAATAATATACCAGTATTTTTATATGATGCGGAAGTTATAAGGGATAGGTTGATGGGAAAAGGAATAGTTGGTATTGTACCATATAAGATTTTTCCTAGATATTGTCAATCATTATTTGACATAGATATATGCGATTTTATGCATTTACCATATTATCCCAAAGAATATGATCAGTATCTAAAATATATCGAATGGGAAGAAGTTGAAAATACCTTTTTAAAGGAGGAATAAGATGGGGACAAATTATTATTTACATTTAAAATCTGATTATGAAACATATGAAAATTTAATATGTGAGCAAGGTTTATTTAATTATTGAGGTGATTAAAATGAATTTTAATAAACTTATTGCGGAATGTTCAGACTATGACTTTAAAGAACAATTAGAAATAATAAAACCTAAAAGTTGGTTGAAAACTGTGTCAGCATTTGCTAATGGAATAGGTGGTATATTATTTTTTGGAGTGAATGATAATAAACAACTAGTAAATATTAATAATCCACAACTAGTATGTGATAAAATATCAGAATTGATTAATTCAAAAATTGATCCAGTACCAATATACATCATAGAACCTTATAAAGAAAGAGTGGAAAAAAATGAATTTGTGTATATAACTTTAAAAATTGAACCAGGTCTCACAACGCCTTATTATTATTCATCTGACGGTGTTCATGAAGCATATATTAGAAGTGGTAATCAAAGCATTAAGGCGCCAAGGTATATACTTGAAGAATTAATATTGAAAGGCCAGAATAAGACTTATGATTCACTGCTAACAACTTATCAAAAAAATATGTACTCATTTACTTTTTTTGAAGCAACATTTTTAGAAAGATTACATACTAAAATTACTGAGTCTGATTATATATCATTTTCGCTTATGAACAATGATGGTTTTTTAACTAATGCAGGAGTACTGTTATCAGATCAAAACATATATAGACATAATAGAATATTTTGCACAAGATGGAATGGAGTAAATAAAACATCATTGGAAGAAGCATCTGATGATGATGAATATTCAGGTGGACTTGTAAAACTGCTTGATTCAGCACTTAATTTTGTGAAAAAGAATACAAAAAAGAAATGGAAAAAAGAAGCAAGTGGTAGAGTCGAGATGCCTGAATATGATGAAATAGCAATAAGAGAAGCTATTGTTAATGCGATAATACATAGACAATACACAAATGTTGGTTCAGAAGTAACGATTGATATTTATGATAATAGAATTGTTATAACTTCTCCTGGCCCTATGGCATCAGGTGTATTAATAAATAAAGAACTAGAAAAAAATATTCCCTCAATTAGAAGAAATCCTATTTTAGCAGATATATTTGCTAGAATGAAGTTTATGGATAGACGTGGTAGCGGTTTTGATAAAATTGCTAATGGGACAAACAGACTTTTTAATGATAATAAAAACCATGTAGAATTTTATGCTACTAAAACCCATTTTAGTGTTATAATTTATAATGCTAATTATAATTATGATGCCCAAAATGATGCCCAAAATGATGCTCAAAATGATGCCCAAAAGGGAATAGAAGATTTATTAATGCAACTAATAAAAAATAATCCATATATAACTCGAATAGAAATGGCAGAAAAAATAGGTAAATCAAAAGCAACTGTTGAAAGAACAATAAAGCAATCTAAAAAAATCAGATATATAGGATCAAGTAAAAAAGGACATTGGGAAATACTAAAATAATAAATTATTACTGTAATAATCGGTACGAATAAGGAAAAGAGTCTACATAAATAAACGATAATAATTTAACGGATATAATTCCATTTAATAAAATTAATGAAAACACTAAAGTTGGTAATAAAAATTTAAATAACTCACAAATTAAAGTTTTAGCAGAAATAAGAAACAATCCCAATGTTACTAAGCAACAGCTTATGACTTTATGTGAATTAGGTAAAACATCTATTGATAATATTATATCAATCCTTAAGAAACTGGGTTATATTGAACGAATTGGTTCTAATAAAACAGGATACTGGAAAGTAAATGAATAACATTAAATTAGTGATAGACTATAAAATTTATTATATGGTTTATCACTAATTTTATTGTAAGTGACTTATAGTCCCACACACCTATATAAAAGATAGATATCGTAGCAGTTAGGCATTTTGGCCTATTTTTAAATAAAAATATTATAAGTTAGGCATAAAAAAAGGAGATTGATTATGAAAAATTTTAAAACTTATTTATTAATATTTTTGTTTGTAATAACTATT
>JAZSIL010000042.1:0-3562 GCA_045533785.1 Bacilli bacterium | reverse complement strand
TTATTGTAATAGTAACTTTTTCGCTATCTAAAACTTCAAATTTATCTTTTTCATAGTAGTAAAGTACTTTTATCTTACTTAAGTCATAATCAGTAATAAGATCCTCATCTTTAATAAAAGTAGTATAGTTACTAAAATTAGAATCATTAAAGTTTAATAAAATTTTGTCATCAAAATCATCAGGAATATTTTCTTTACTTTCTGTAACTTCAAATATAATTATCTTACTATCAACAAACTCAAAATGAGTAAACGTAATTTTGTAAACTCCTACAGCCATATCTTGAGTTAAACCACTTATTATATTATCATTAGCATCAGTAATTGTTATATAATATTGCGTATGATCTAAAGCAACTACTTTATCTTCTTGATAATAATATAGCACAACAATTTTATATAAATCATAATCACTAATATTATCTTTCGCTTTATCAAATGACGTATACTCTGAAAATTTTGAATCACTATAATTTAATTGAATATTACGTTTGTATTCATCATCTGCATTATTATTATTGTTATTATTTTTATTACATGCAGCAACACTAATACAACATATAATCATCATAATTATTAAAAATATTTTTTTCATATTTTCACCTCACAATTATATTATATCAAGATTTAACTTTTATTTCAATCTATTTTATTCTATATAAATAAAATCTTCAATTATCTCTGTTTGTCCATAAAAAGTAACAAGTAGATCGTACCAACCTGGTTCATTAATTGCTTGATTATTAAAAAACCATACTCTTTCTATTATACTACCTGCAGGAATAGTAATTTGTTTAAAATCATTTGTTGTAGGTACATCATCAGGATTAATTATTAATCCATCTTTGCTTTTCAAATATATTGTTGCCCCTATGACTGTTGAACTTCCTTGATAATTAAAATCAGAACTTGATATATTTGTTGTCTTAACTAATACTGAGAATGGTTGATTTACATAAACATTTGTATCATTAATTAGACTTGCTTCAAACTTAAACATTTTCTCATCTCCCTCACATGATACTATAAACATGCTTACTAGAAAAATACTTAATAATTTTAATCCTCTTTTTAATAGCATACTTATTTCATATAATGTACATATTTAATGTTATATTGGCTACGCTCTTCTTTTTCTTCATCGGGATAACCAATATGAATAACGCCTAGTGGAATAATGTTCTTTTCCTCATTAATAATTTCACGAACGGCATTTGCTCTTTCAAGTACGGGATATAATCCACACCAAACAGTTCCAAGTCCTAGTTCTGTTGCAGCAAGTAAAATGTTTTCAATCGCTGCAGAACAATCTTGAATCCAGAAATCATTATTTTTTTTAGTAATTCCTCTATCTGTGTTACCACATACGACAATCATAAGTGGTGAATCAAAGTCAATACTTCTTGCAACACCTCTAATCTTATTCATAACTTCTTTATTAGATACAACATAAAATTCCCAAGGTTGCATATTTCTAGCACTTGGTGCTGCCATAGCCGCAATTAATAATTTTTCAATAATTTCTTCGCTTAGAAAATCACTTTTAAATTTTCTAATACTTCGTCTTTTTAAAATTGCATCATATACATTCATATATAATCTCCTTTTCTTTTTATCATTTTATGAAATAATAATATATATTACCACTCATTTAATAGAAGTTTTATTAACTCATTAACTTTTCTTTGTAATAATCTTTTTTCATTTATTTTAATAAGTTCAGGAGCACCTGTTTCATCTAATTTAGGAAGTCTTATATTACGATAAATAATAGTCTCATAATAGTCAAATAGATTTATTTCAGGATATTTTGGACTTACATAATAAATTGGAAGTTTTTCAATTAATAAAAAGTTTAAGTATCTTCTATTTTCATCATTGGAATACTTATTTACTAAATACTTAATTGCTTCACCACCGCAAAGAGCATCAATGACTTCGTTACTATTTGAAAGAATTAAACCCGAATATTCACTTGACTTAATTATTTCTCCTTCTTTATACTTTTGATTATTTTTAGGATCTACAACAATATAAGCTTGACAATTAATTAGGTCAAAAATTTGTTCATCATCTGCATCTAAATTAAGCTCTTTTTTAAAATAACTAAAATTATTTGTAAAATATTTTACTTGAAGCACAGGAACATAAAGATCAATATAATGCATGCGATCGAAATCAAAAACTGATCTTAATTCACTAGTATTTTTTATGCTTTCTCCTTCTTCCATAAATTTTGGTTTTCTTAATACATTGTTAACATTAACCATGTCCTTTCCTCCTTTATTATATTTTAATTTTTTACTCAGTAAAATGAAAAAATTGCATCCATTTAGATACAACATGAAGTAGGACCATAGACCTTATATATAAACTATAAAACTATAGTAATTTTCTAATGCCTAACTGCTACGATATCTCTCTTCTTAAAAGGTGTGTGGAACTATAAGGCACTTGTTTAATCATCCTTCTTTGATAAATGATAGTTATATTCATATTTATCTAAATTGTATCCCTTTATTGTTTGATATTTAATATTTAATTCATCATCAACAATTTTGAAACTAATCGAGTCTTTTAATATTTCTTCTAGATAATTATATTCACTATATTCACTATATTCACCAATTGAAGCTAACACAAGTGCATTTCTGAAATATTTCGCATGCTTGTCAATAAACTCCCTGTTAACCTTAAACCCTAATTTTTTTAAGAAGTAATATAAAAACAAAGTAACAACCCTTGTATTTCCTTCTCTAAAAGCGTGAACTTGCCAAATGGATGATATTATTTTAACAATCTTATTAATCATTTCGTTTTTTGATAAGACTTTCCATTCAGTAGAATTAATATCTTTTTGTAATTTAGTTAAATCATCATTAATTTTGTTATAATCCGAATATGTGACTGATAACCCATTTAGGATTGGTTCAGTTTTAAAAATATTTATTACTCTTTTCTCTCCTGCCCACTCATATACATTTTCAAATAAAATTTTATGTATTAAAAATATATCATTAACTTTAACTATTTCGATATCTGATTTTAATAATTTGATTATGCCTAAATTAACCATTGTAGTTTCATAATCATCCAACTTATGTTGTTCTTTAATATTTGCAAGATTCTTCAATACATTTGTATCATCATATACATATGGATCTTTACTCATTTATAAAACTCCTTTTTATCGCGAATACAGCTGTTTCATAATCAATTTGACCACTTGAATATAAATTTAAAATATTTTTATTTTTTTCACTTACTTTTCCATTCCCAGCAGTTGATTCTATGATCATGGCAAGATTAGTGTATTCTTCGTTATTATTTTTAGGTAGTTCTATCTCAAAGGGAAAACCTCCTCTTAATATAACCTGATTTAAAAACATTGATACTGCATAAGAAGTATTAACACCTAATCTTTTAAAAATGTTTTCTGACTGAACTTTTACATCAGGTTCTATTCTAATATGAATCAACTCAGTTTTATTTATTGATTTATTCATTTTAAACACCTCACACTATTATTGTATCACATTTGATATACATTATGCAAGTTTTT
>JAZSIL010000190.1:0-3939 GCA_045533785.1 Bacilli bacterium | reverse complement strand
TAAGTCCAACTTGATACTCTCCCTCAAAATATTTAACCATTTTATTATATACTTCATTTGCATTAGCAGTATCAATGGCTTCTGATTCATCAATTAATGGTGTTACAACATATATTTGATGACCATTTTTAAGTTCTTCTTTCATATGTTCCATAACTGCCTTTTTTCCAGGCTTATCTACAAGTTTAGTAATAACTTTCTTTCTATTACTTGGAAGTGTTTTAATAACAGAAATATCAGTATCTCCATAGGCACTAATGGCAAGAGTTCTAGGAATTGGGGTTGCAGACATGTTCAAGTAATTAACAGATAAACCTTTATTCTTAATCATTACTCTTTGATGAACACCAAATCTATGTTCTTCATCTGTAACAACAAGCGCTAAATTCTTATATTCAACTTCACTTTGGAATAATGCATGAGTACCAACAATTACATTAATTTCCCCAGATTTTAATTTTTCAATCACTTCATTACGCTTACTAGCAAGAGTGCTACCTGTTAAAAGTCCTAATTTTACTTCACTATAATCTTTAAATGTTTCAATTAAAGTTTCATAATGTTGATTAGATAAAATTTCAGTTGGACACATAAGCGCTGCTTGATAACCAGCAAGTACAGTTGCAAGAATAGCCATTTCCGCAACAATTGTTTTACCACTACCAACTTCACCTTGAAGTAATCTATTCATTGCATATGGAGCTTTTAAATCAGTTAATATATCATTAATAGCTAACTTTTGATCTTGTGTTAACTCATATGATAGATTTTTATTAAGTTGTTCTAATAAACTATAATCACAATCAATTACCGGACAATTGTGGTTTTGTTCACGCATATAATGTAAATATTTCATTGATAATTGATATTGTAATAATTCTTCATACTTAATTCTTGTTAGAGCCTTATTTATTTGTTCAAAATCATCTGCAAAGTGTAACTTATAAATAGTTTCTTGCATTGACAAAAGATTATGTTTTTCTAACAATTCTTTAGGTAATGTTTCAATTATTAAGTTCTTATATCTACGAAAAGCTTTTTCCATTATAGCAAGATATTTATCATATGCAATATCTTTTACTTTATATACAGGAACAATATCACGATTAATCTCATCACATATAAGTAAATTGTTAACTGTAAAATTATTCATATTTTGGTAGAAATGACCTTGAATCCTTAGTACAGTCCCATAGTTGATTTTACCCTTTAAAAATACACGATTAAAAATCGTACATCTTATTCTTTCGCCTTCTACTTCCATTGTAAAAACAACTGTTGATAATTTACTCTTTAGATAATTAACAGTGACTTTACTAACTATTGTACCTTCTAATACGATTGGTTCATCTATCTTAGCGTCTTTAATACTAGACACTCTATAGTCTTCGTATTTAGTAGGAAAATTAAATAATAAATCTTCAATAGTTAATATATTTTGTTTTTTTAATAAATTTTTATATCTAGCTAAGATGTATTCTTCATCTGCTATCATTATGTCATTTAATTTCATCTTGCGTACACCCTATTCTAATAAAAGAAATGAGATAATAAGATTATGCTTATTATCTCACTTTTTTATTTATTTTATTCAATTGAGAAAATATAGCTATAGATATCTTGTTCACCAGTAATTTCATCAACTTCAACATGAGGATATGCTTCAGCAATATGAGCTTTAACAGCTTCAATTTCTTCTTTTCCTGCATCTTTACCAGTGATAATTGTAATGATTTCTTTTTCTGCGATATCACTAAATTCTAATAATTTCTTAACTGAGTCTAGACGACTTTCATTAGCAGTAACAATCTTACCATTGCAAATGCCAATATAGTCACCTTGTTTAATTTTTACATCTTCAAATTCTGTATCTCTAATTGAGTAAGTAATTAAGCCAGTTGTTACATTGGAAATTACTTCTTTAATATCTTCAACAATTTGATCAGGATCACCACTACTTAAATCAAGCATTGTAAGTGCAGAGTATCCTTGTGCAAGTGTCTTACTAGGAACAACAATAATATTTGCTTGTTCATAGTATTTAGCAGCTTGTTGAGCTGTAAGAACAATGTTACTGTTGTTAGGGAAAACGATAATGTTTTCAGCATTTAATAAATCAAACCCTTTAACAAAATCTTCAGCTGATGGATTCATACTTTGACCACCAGATACAACATAGTCAACACCCATTTCTTTAAAGATATTAACTAAACCATCACCACTTGCTACAGCTACAACAGCAAATTTTTTGCGTTCTTCACTTCTTCTCATTTCTACACATTCAGGACAATCACATTGTGCTGAATCATTATTTTCTAAAACAGTTCCTTCATTATGTTGAACTTGCATGTTTTCAATTTTTAAAGTAATAAATTCACCATATTGTTGACAATGTTCAAATACCTTACCTGGAGTCATTGTATGAACATGTACTTTAACAATATCTTCATCTTGAAGTGCTACAATACTATTACCAATTGTTTCTAAATAATCAGAAATAACTTTAATATTAAATTTTGCAATATCAACTTTTGCATATTGAAGTTGTAAAATGAATTCTGTACAATAACCAAATTCTAATTTACTATGTGCATTAAATGAACCACGATTTACAGTTTGTGTTTCAGTTACCACTTCTACTTCTTCAATCTTTTCACCTAATAGGTATTTTTGCATGCCTTCAATAACGCAAATAAAACCAGCACCACCTGAGTCTACTACACCTGCTTCTTTTAAAACCGGTAATAATTCAGGAGTTCTTTGAAGTGAAGCATTAGCTTCTTTTAAATAAATTTCAAAGTATTTTTCAAGTGTATCATTTTTCTTAATTGCTTTAAATGCTTTCTCACTTGCTTCTCTTGCAACTGTAAGGATTGTACCTTCAACAGGTTTTAATACAGCATGATATGCTTGATTAACACCACTTTGGAAAGCTTTAGCAAATTCCTTAACACTAGCTTCTTTTATATCTTTAAAACCTTTATATATACCTCTAAAAAATTGGCTTAAAATAACACCAGAGTTACCACGTGCGCCCATAAGCATTCCACGTGAAACTTTCTTAGACATTTCATATACTGATTCTTCATTTGCATCTTTAATAGCTGTTGCTCCAGCTTCAATTGTCATACGCATATTTGTTCCCGTATCACCATCTGGAACAGGGAAAACATTTAGTGCATCAATAACTTTATAGTTTGCTCTTAAGTTAGCAGCACCATAAATAACAAGTTGTTTATATAATTCCCCATTTACTTTTAACGTTGCCATAAAAAATATTCCTTTCTTATTTTAATTATAAGATATATATATTATACCATATTTTCCTAAAAATGCAAGTAATATAATATTTACCCCCATTTAATAATTAAATTATTATTTGCAACTTCCTTGCAATAACGTCTAATTTTTGGTATAATTATATAGGTTAAATATCAAATTATTTTTTTAGGAGGTACTATATAATGGCTCGCAGATGTTATGTTACAGGTTTAGGTTCTACTTCAGGAAACAACCGTTCACACTCATTACAAGCTACTCGTCGTACTTGGAAAGCTAATTTACAAAAAGTTAGAATTAAAGATGATAAAGGTCGTGTCGTAAGAGTTTACGTTTCAACACGTGCTTTACGTACGATGGCTAAAAACGGTTCAATCGAACGCGCATAATTAAAAAAGAAAAATGACCACTGGTCATTTTTTTATTTTTTACTAAACAATCTCATAAAAAATCTAATAATACTTGATAGGAATCCTGGTAATTTAATTACATGAAAACGCATATAAGATACCTCCACTTGGTACATTATATGCGTCTTTTTTTATTTTATACTTCTTTTACTAAAATAACTCCACCATGATAAATCTTAATAATTGTCTTTTCATCAATAGTTTTATTACTAGATGTATAACAATCTGTTAATTTAAGATAAGTTCTAGA
>JAZSIL010000233.1:0-3191 GCA_045533785.1 Bacilli bacterium | reverse complement strand
AATTCTTTAGATAAAGTAACAATTATCTCGCGACCATAATTTTCTTAATGAGTTTCTTTTAATTCTTGTTCATAAATTCTTTTACCAATTAACCAATTTCTTTGTAATAAAACTATATCAATCGTTTTATAAACAATATTTCTACTATCATCAATAATTTGTTTAACATCATTCATGATATCACTTGTTTCATAAGCATCAATTCTTAAATCTAATAAATTGTTCATTTCCTCTTTTTCCCTTCTTTAAAATTAAAAAGCGGAGCTTACTCTACAAAAGATTCTACTCCTATAAAATAAGAATAGATATATCTTTTATAAAATAAACTCCGCGTATAGTCTTTTGCGCAAATATTAACTTACCTAGTACATCAGGGCTAGTAAATCATCAATATAAATATTATCCCAAAAGACTGGATAATAAATTTTAAACCTTGACTTTTTACATTAATATTATACCATTTAATGATATAAAAATCAATAGCAAATTCAATCTTTACACAAATTCAATCTTTATACTAAAAAGATTGTCGACTCACTGTGTCGACAATCTCTAAATAATATTATAAACATTTTCCAGACAGTGTCTGTAAAATGTTTAAATTATAAATTATCTCCATAATTAATGTTTTAATAAAAATATTATTTATTTGTATGTATTTTAATTGAATAAGATTTTGGACTCATCGTGTCCAAAATCTTTTTTTATATATTTAAGATATAGATTAATTATAAGAAACTCCACCCCATTCAACTACACAGAATCCGTTTCTTTCAAAACTATATAACTGTTGTTCTTTAACATCTACAAAGCCATCTACTTTTTTAATATGAATCGTAACTCTTAACATACTATCAGGAGTAGTAGAAAAATATAAAGGACAATTTTCGTTTCTTTCTAATGTTTGCTCAAAATAAACAATACTTTGTTCATTTTGTTCAAGAATTGGAAGCCAGAACATAATAAATTCATTTGCCTCTCTTTCAGTGAAACCTAGAATATCTAGTTTTTCTTCTAAAAATTCTATTGCATTATCCTTAGTCACATAAAACCCTTCATTAAATTCACAGGAGTTTGTGCTTTTTTCATCGAAAAATAAAGCATAATAACTTCTTCCTGACTCATCATAAATAGTTCCATCTTCTTTAACTATAACATTCCACTCATTATTGTACTTTGGATATGTTGTAAGTAAATTATCTTCATTCAAAAATTTAATTGTTAATTCCATTTCTTCTTCAGGATATAAATAAATTACTGGCTTGCAATATATAACCTCATTACCATCCTCTGGAAGCGAAGGTATAACTAATATTAGTTCTTCTAAATTATCGACAATATCACTTGCTACATACTGATTTTTTTCCACAAGACAATAAAATGCAATTTGTCCTAAATATATAGGAAGGGGACTTAAATCACTAGAAACAATAGGCCATATACCTCCATATATATTTACATTCCCTAAGGCAGCAACAACTTTTAAATTTCTTATTGAATAAGAACTCGTGTAAGAAGTTTTATAAACTAATAAATCATACCTTTCAAAATCAATTGATGTAACTATTTCATCATCAGTAGTATCAGTGGTTAATTGATTTTCTTGACTAAAAAACTTGATATCAATATTCAATGTTTCAAAATAATTTGTAAACTGTTCTTGAGAAGTAATTAATAATCTATCATCAACAAAACCTAAAGATGTATATATATCTGAGTCAAAATATAATGGTACATATCCATAATATATTTTAGCAAAATCTTTTTCAACATACTTACCTTCAATTTTCCAAGTATATGATAAATCATACTCATTGTAAAGTTTTTCTTCAACTTTATTTAAACAATTATCAATTTCATTAAATTTTACTTCAAAAACAACATTTCCATTATCATCTACAAATACTGTTTTAATTTCATTATCATAGAAATCATATGTACCTTTATAAATAATTTCTATTTGCAAAACTGAAGAAAAAATAATTTCACATGTTTTATCTAAATTAAAACTAATTTCATTTCTATGTTCACTTTCACCTACATAAGTTTTTTCTATCGTTTTATATTTAGGATCTACTTCTCCACAAGTACACTTACCTTCTATAAATTCGTGTGTATGTGGTGGTACGTAATTTGGATCTACTTCCCCACAAGTACACTTACCTTCTATAAATTTGTGTGTATGTGGTGGTACGTAATTTGGATCTACTTCCCCACAAGTACACTTGCCTTCTATAAATTCGTGTGTATGTGGTGGAACATAATTTGGATCTACTTCTCCACAAGTACATTTGCCTTCAACATAACTATGTTTATGTGAATTATCTTTACAAGCAGTTAACGATACGAATAAAAATACAACTAATATAAAAATAAAATAACGCTTAATCATTTTGTTTTCCTCCAAATTTTATTCATTTTCCCAAGTATTATGAATTCGATAGATTTCTTTTATATCACTTTCTTGTAATATTCCATTATTTAACATATATCTTAAATCTTCTTCATCATTTAATTTATATGTCTTTTTATCTTTTGTTACTAAGATTTCAAAGCCTCTTTTGAAATAGAATTCATATCCTAATATTTCATATACTATTTCAGAATTTTCTTTTGTTTCAGAAAATAAAACTGATGCTCCATTATATGAACCATAAAATCTAAAACAATTTCTAAATTCAACAAAACTTGAATATAATGGTGTAATTTCAAGAGAATCAAAACTAGATTCGACGACCGCTAATTGTCCACTAGCATATAATGTTTCAATCAATTCCTTTGAACTTTCCTCAGTAATAATAACATTTGTGACATTTTCTTTGGTATCTTCTATTATATTTTTTAATTCTTCATCGTTAGTTGTTTTAGATACTGATTCAACTTTTTCATTAATAATGTCTTTAATATATTCTTCACTATTTGGTATTACACTTGATTCTTCTAAGCTATCTATATATGCATTTATCTCTTGTTTAATAATTTCTTAATTTTTTTCAATATTTTTTTTACTTGAATAATCACTAAATATTATACAAGATATTAATGTTACTAATAAAAGAAGGAAAATAGAAATACAAAAAATTTTTTTTTGATTTCAATACTTTTTTGTTTGATGAACATTAGGGACATTTTTCTTTCCTATTTCATTTTTTGTTGAGATTATTTCATCAAATTCTGGTATCTAAGTTTTT